>CAYRQY010000009.1:0-13974 GCA_964426435.1 uncultured Rikenellaceae bacterium
GCCGTAGCTTTCCTCGACCAACGAAGTCGCGTCTCGAGCGACGAAGTTGGTAGCGTAGGCTGGAGCCTTTTATCTGAAGTTGACAACCCGTTCACCATTGCGAAAGGCAACGACGAACGCCTGTTCAAATCCGGCTTTCCTCATGGCATTCTGAAGTGCCGTTGCTTCCCTGAGTGTGTTGAACTCCCCGGCACAGGATCTGTAGCCTCCTGCGTAAAGGTATTCGTAGGTAGTGTAGTTTTTGTCATCGACGGTTACCTGAAAAGGCCCCACGGGTTTCATGCTGGCTGAAAACTGCACCCTGTAGATGAGGCCGTCAGATGCCGCTTTGGATGCGGCCGGGGTTGCAGTCTGAACCGGCTGTTTTGGTGCAGCAGGTTCAGCCTTTTTCTCAGGCTCAGGCACGGTTTTCTTATCCTCTGTTTTCAGCTCTCCGGCAATTGCTTCCGCGATTTTATCCTCGGGTTGTGCCTTCTCTTTCCTGCTTACGGCATCCGTCTGTTCAGGTTTTGTTTCAGGCACCTTGATCACAGGTTCACTCTTAAGCTCTTCTCTTGCGGCAATGACAGATATTTCTGAAGTAAGTGCTTCAGTTATATATTTCTCCATTGCCCTGTCGGCAACAGCTGTTGCAGTGAAGGCATCAGTCAGATCTTTCAGTCCTGCCGTTATGTAAAGCGGGTCAAGTGAAACCCTGTATAACTGCATATTCCTGCGACGGGAGCTCTCCCTGGTTGTATAGAAGGCAGTTCTGCCGTCTGACCTGTTGATGGTGAAGGCAATATCGTCGTCAGGGGTATTTACTGCCTGTGTGAGGTTTACCGGATAAGACCATGCCTTACCATCGAACCTGCACATGTAGATATCGTATCCTCCGAATCCCCCTCTTCCGTCGGATGAGAACCACAGGTTGTTTTCGGTGTCGAGGAAAGGAAAGAGCTCATTTCCCGCACTATTGATGTACTTGCCCATATTGACGGGCTCTCTCCACCCGTCTCCTTCCCTCGTTGTCATGAACAGATCCATTTCTCCGGCCGTCCCCGGCATGTTGGAGGAGAATACCAGGAGATTTCCATCCGCAGAGAGTGCGGGATGCGTATAGGTTGAGCTGCCTGTGCAGAAATCAAGCGGCCTGGTTTCGAATAACCAGCGGTCGCGCTTACTTTCACCTCCTGAATACCGGGCCATCCAGATCTTCTCGGCAGGATCGCTTCGGGTACGCATGGTATAGAGCATCAGTGTATAATCGCGGTTAAATGTTATTGCCTCAGAGGGATAGGGGAATGGGGAAGAAGGGATGAACAACCGCTGATCGATTATCGCCGAATCGTTGAAAAGACCGTAACTGGTCTGGGGTGTCCCGAAGGAGACATGTTCCTGCAGCATTCTTGTTTCGTCTTTCGAATGTGAAAGAAAGATTATTCCATCGCCATAGAACTGTACGCCTGATGATGGCGGTATTATGCTGAGCCTGAAAGAGTCCACCCTTATGGCTTTTCCGTCCATAGCCACCCTCTGCTGAACGGTCTCGCCGGATATGCCCTCAGGGTTTACGGTTATGTGATTCAGATCAGCAGAAAGGCCTGTCAGACCTTTCGACAGATAGAAAGCAAGAAGTATCGGGAAGAGTTTCTTCATTCTGTAAAAATATTACCAGTGACTGCGTATTGAATATCCCGTATTTGTTTTTGACAGATTAATCCCCAGAGCCACTTCAGCCGTCAGGGGCATTTTGTAGAAGGGAGTGTTTCTTGGAAGTTCAAAGAAGGTGCCCACGTAAAATCTCGGGTAGCGGAACTGAAAGAAGAACGATATCCTTTCAAAATCGTTGAAGTATGTTCCCGTGCAGAAATCACCCGCATATATCCTTAATGCAGGCTTGATGGATTTCCTGATATCGAACGAGAGGGAATCATCGGTAACGACTATCAGCGAGGGCTCTACTACGATATTAAGAGAGCGGCTTACAACAAGCTTGACTCCGGCATACAGAAAGAATTGCCTGGTGGCCGGGATCAGGTACGTGCTGAGGGTATCCCTGTTTACCGGCCGGCCAAGCAGGTTCGTTCCTGAAATGCCTGCGTAGAAACGGGGATCGTAGTAAAAGAGTCCGGCATCGATGTTTGGAAACCAGAAATCGGCGGAAGCGATATCGAGATCTTCATCACCGTTGTAATGATGGTAAAATCCCCGGGCGGCTATGCCTGCCGAAATGAATGAGAGCGCATTGCTGCTGAGCGGTTTGTGATATGATCCGGATAACAGGACTCCTGCATTTTGTCCTTCGGAATTAACTTCACTGAAGAGAGCCCCGCCAAGACCAATTCCCGTAAACTCGTAACTCCGGGAGGAGGATGTGTATTGAGGAGATTTTCTTGCTAAACGTGCATTCCCGCTGAGAACCTGTGAGTGATTCTTGCCGTTGAAGCCTGCAAGCATGTCCGCCGAAAGGAAATCCTTGCTGCCGGCAATTGCCGGATTAAAAAGAAAGGGTGTAAAAAGCTTGTATGATACCGGATTTACAGGTATCTCCTGTCCGGAAGAGGTGTTGATGCAGCAAAGCAACAGAAGCAAAACCGGGATTTTTCTGATAACTGGCATACAGTTAGGTTGATCAGTTAGATGATACTATTACACAATTCTAACGAGCAGTGCAGGAAATTATTTGATCAGAATAATAATTAGATGTAAATTTAGTCGAAACAATTATTAGTATGAGTGAACCGATACTCAGAGCCCTTATGCAGCTCTTCGCACTGATCAGCGACATCCGGTCGGTCAGCGAAATCTCAAAAAAGGAGAGGAACATTGTGAAATCGTTCCTCGACATGCACCTCAGCAGCCAGCTTACAGACAGGTACATGAGGATCTTTGATGAATATCTCGAGGTATATTCTGTCAGGACGGAATCAGGAATGGTTCTGGAGGGCGAGATCTCTGATATGAAGACGTCGAGGATAAAAATGATATGTGCCGGTATAAATGAGGAGCTGCGTCAGAAACAAAAGATCTATATAGTTATCCAGCTTATCGATTTTATTTCACATGGTGAAGAGATTACGGATAATGAGCTCGATTTTCTCATGACTGTGGCGCTGGCCCTTAAAATACCCGAGAATGAGTACAGGAACATCAGGAGTTTTATTATCGACCCGGTAAACAAGATAGCTGAGAAGGAAAGGGTGCTGCTGATAAATAACAGGCAGACATGCAGTTACAGGAAGATGAAGCATATGTACAAGGCTAACTTCTCCGGTGAGCTTCTGTTTCTCAATCTGCCCGGTGCCAAGACTTTCATCTTCAGGTATCTGGGGCACGGAACCCTCTATCTTAACGGACAGGCTGTTTACCCTTACCAGACATACCTGTTCGATAACGGATCAACAATTAAGGCTCACGGCATTAAAACCATCTATTTCACGGAGATATTCGGCATCTTTAACGAAGACCGTCATAAGACAAAGGTTTCTCTTGTTGCCAGGGATGTGGTGTACCGGTTCAGGAACAGCGAAAACGGAATCCAGAATTTCAATTTCAGGGGTGAATCGGGGCAGCTTATAGGAATAATGGGTGTCAGCGGCACGGGCAAGTCAACCCTTCTCGACCTGCTGAACGGTAACCGCAAACCCCAGGATGGTGAAGTTCTTATCAACGGATATAATCTGAATAATCCTGCTGACAGGAAAAAGCTTGAAGGAATTATCGGATTTGTACCGCAGGACGACCTTCTTATTGAAGAACTGACAGTTTTTGAAAACCTGTACTACAGCGCCCGGATGTGCCTCAACAGGTTCAGGAAAGCAAGAGTAAGAAAAATAGTCGAAAAGATACTCACCGACCTCGACCTTTATGAAATCAGGGATCTGAAGGTGGGAAGTCCCCTAGACAAGGTTATAAGCGGCGGACAGAGGAAAAGAATTAACATTGCCCTCGAGCTTGTCCGCGAACCATTTATACTTTTTGTGGACGAGCCGACCTCCGGGCTTTCGTCGGTCGACTCCGAAATAGTGATTAACCTGCTGAAAGAGCAGACCTACAAGGGGAAGCTGGTTATTGTAAACATTCATCAGCCCTGTTCTGACCTTTATAAGCTCTTCGACAAAATAATAATTCTCGACAAGGGAGGCTACCAGATCTATTATGGCAACCCCAATGAGGCAATAATATATTTCAAGAAGATAAGCCAGCACGCAAATCCGGAGGAAGATCAGTGCACAAAATGCGGGAATATCAATACAGAACAGGTACTTCAGATTGTTGAGGCTAAAATTGTAGATGAGCGCGGCAAACTCACACAGGCGAGAAAAATATCACCGGAAGAGTGGTACACAATCTTCAGGGATAAGATAAGCAGCAGGCTTCCGGCTGAGGAGGTTGTGCAGGAAGAGTTGCCGGAGAACTATTATAGCATCCCGGGGCTGTTCAGGCAGATGAAAATCTTCTTTCTCAGGGATCTGCTCTCCAAGCTTGCCAATAAGCAATACCTGCTGATCAGCATCCTGGGAGCACCCCTGCTGGCGTTGATCCTTGGTTATTTTACAAGGTATGTCAAGGAGGAAAAATACATTTTCAGCCAGAACGAAAATCTGCCGGCATACCTTTTCATGTGTGTCATTACAGCTCTATTCCTTGGTTTGATGATCAGTGCGGAGGAGATTATACGGGACAGGAAGATTCTGAAGAGGGAATCGTTCCTGAATCTTAGCTGGTTCAGTTACCTGAATTCCAAAATTGTAATTCTGTTTATCATTTCAGCCATTCAGTCCCTGTCGTTCATCCTTGTTGGAAACCTTATCCTTGGCATCAGGGGAATGACTTTTGTTTACTGGATGGTTCTTTTCACCACTTCATGCTCTGCAAATGTCCTGGGCCTGAATATCTCATCGGCATTCAAGTCTGTAATTACAGTCTATATACTGATACCATTCATCCTGATACCGCAGCTCCTGCTGAGCGGTGTCCTGGTTAAGTTCGACAAGCTTCACACCAACAGATATTCAACATATCAGTATGTGCCCGTGATAGGTGATATGATGACTGCCCGGTGGTCTTTCGAGGCACTTGCAGTTGAACAGTTCAGGAACAACAGGTTTCAGAAACATTTCTTTGACCTCGAAATGGAGGCAAGTCAGAATTACTATTATGCTTATTTCCTTATTGATGTGCTGAAGAACGACCTGCAGAAGTGCCGGAAAACCCCGGCTGAGATTAATGATCCATCACCAGTATGCACAAGGCTGAAGTATTATGTGGATTATCTCTCGGGGGAGGCCGGGTATGAAGTCCCGGAGACGATAACCACTTCCTTTGGCGAGGCGACGCTAAGCCCGGAATCGGCGGCTGATCTGCAGATATACCTTGACCTTCTTGCCCGGCGATTCCGTCAGATCAACAGTAAGGCCAATTCGGGGAAAGACACCGTGGCTTTTAAACTGGTTGACAGAATAGGATCTGAGGCATACGTTGAACTCAGGGATAATTATTACAATGAACGGCTGGCGGAAATACTTCTGAACAGGGAGGCCCTGGATATGACCATGGAAACGCCGTCGCGGATAATACAAAAATTTGAACCTGTCTACAAGAAGCCCACCTCAAAATATGGAAGGGCTCATTACTATTCACCCTACAAGCAGATCGGGAACCTGAGGATCGATACTTATCTTTTCAACCTGATCGTAATCTGGACAGTCACCCTGATATTGTATATCCTTCTTTATTATAAGGTCCTGAGGAGGATGATTGACAGTCTTGGCAGGCTGGAGTTCAGCGATTCCGTTAAATGATGATCACAACAGCGATGAAAAAAAGGTGTCGATCCTGAGAATATCGAGGTACAGTACACCCTGGATAACGAAACGGGCTATCCTGCTTATTCCGAAAAGAAGATAGAGCTTAAACGGGTATCTTAAGAGGCTTACGGCTATAATAACCATCGAATAGGGAGAGAAGGGAAAAAGGGCTGCAATGATGATAAAGGCGCCCCCCCATTTCCTTACAAGAGTAATGTATTTCTCGAGAGCCCTCTCCGAATAAGCCTTAACCTTTGGTATACCGGCTATCCAGTGGCCAATCAGGTATGAGATAGCTCCGCCGGTATACGACAGTATTCCGAAGAGTGAAAGCATAAGGAAGGGTGAGTTGAATTTACCCGACCAGATCACGAAGAGGTCCGGGGGGATCATCCCGAGGAAAGACTCTGAAAGTGTAAATAGAATGAAAACGAACAGATCGCTCAGGTTTTCCGTCAGGAAACCGAATACCCCAGAGACGTCAACAAGATTTTTTAGAATAAGTATTAAAGGGATGATAACAATTAAGTAAACTGCAATGATCTTGAGGGAAGCCCTGAGCATATAGTTATATAATCCTTTCCTCTTGTTCCTGATGTGATTTCTTCTCAGAAATCGAAGGAAGTTCACTGAAAAGGATCTCTTTTGTGCCGTTTGGGTTTGCCTGGATACTTTCTCCATAATTGTAAAATAACGGATAAACAAAAGATTTGTTTGCCGCTGTGTGAAATTAATGGATCTGACCGGCAAGTCTTAAGAGAAGTATCATCTGATCATTTATCCTTCTGGCGTATCCTTCTTGCAATGACCTGATCTTCTTTTTATAATTTTCAAGGGGAGAGTAATCACCATTATTGTATCTGCCCGTTTCAAACACTCCTGTCAGTTCCTCTAATATTTTTAGCATGAAAATGTTACTTTCTGAAGTTATTCTTTTTACATTACCAGAAATAACTGAGAATTGAGGTGATATGCCAGGGAGACGGGAATAAACCATCAAATAGTTCCTGGCCCATCTGAGAATGTTCAGAAGACCACTTACTCCCATCAGCCATTCATTAAGACAGCCGATAACGAAATGAAAGTAGTGGTCAAGCGACTTATCCGTAAAATCATAATCAAGGTAACCTGGTCTGCCCTTAAGTCTGCCCTCCATTTTCAGTGATTTCTCCAGATCTGTTTCAAAGTAAGGCTGAACCTTAAGGAATGATACCGGTGTATAGCCATCTCCGCAAATACTCCCGAGAAAACCGAGATTTTCGCGGACAGAATTAAAAGTAGATGTCGGCTGGAAAAGCATAAACCCATAATCAAATCCTATTGAAAGATCTTTCAGGATATTTATACCCCTCAGGCTCTCTTCAATTGTCATATTTTTGTTCAGAATTGTCAGACCATGGTTTGTGCCGTCCTCTATCCCCAGAAAAACAAGTGAAAGACCATGACTCATCATCATCATGAAAGTATCATATTCAACATCATCGGGACGGCAGTTTATTTTCCATATTATTCTTTTATCAAGTTTCCGTCGGCTTATTTCCCTGCAGAACGACTCGGCCCACTTTTTGTCCTGGCCCTTACCAACCGGAAAATCATCATCGCTGAAGAGAAAAACAGAGCATCCTTCCCTGTGATACAGCATTTCCATTTCATTGGCCACATTTTCAACGCTTCTCAGCCTCTTTATGGGTCCTGATGATCTTTTATAGAATTCACGGATGTTGCAAAAGATGCAGTTATGCGTGCAACCTCTTCCAGCAATCAGAGTGGCAAATTTCTTCCCGGGGGTGTAATCCTTAAATGGTGCCCTTAAAGGGAAGGGAAATATGTCCAGGTCCTTTTCAGGATGTCTCAGTGGATTGGTTATTACGTGGTTATCTTTCTTGTAGGCGATGCCGTTTAGAGTTTTCCACTCTTTCCCTTCACTCAGGCAATTTGCAAGTTCCAGCAGGGTAAATTCCCCTTCGAATCTCACAACCGAATCAAGGGAAGGCAACAGGTCAAAAATCTCTTCATGACGTAAACTTGCGTAAAATCCTCCGGCAACAAAATGGCAAGTGATTCCCTGATTGCGGAGAAATCCCATCATATCCGCAAATACATCAATATAATCCTCGTAAATAACTGAAAATCCCACTAAAATAGGATCCATCTCCTTTAACTTCTCCAGTATAGTTTTCTTTGGCAGACGGAAATCAAGACTTTTTGCATTATATCCTGCAAGGGACAATACAGCACATAGATAGCCCACTCCGAGGTTATCATATTCCTCGAGAGAAATGATTACAACAGGGTATGGCCTCATTGATTAATATGAAAACAGTCAGGCCACAATATACTCAATATGAACCATGGCGGGTCTCTTCGAAACAGACTACTGTTTGGATGAGGGACTCCCTCCACCCATGGTATCTTCGAGAATAGCGTCAATATTTGCATATAGTGTTTTTTGGGCATCTGCACACACTTTAAGATATGATACATTGGCTCTTAGAATTTTCAGAAACACATCCTTCCCAAGCCTTTCTGCTAGTTCTTCGAAAGACATGTTAGGGGAAGGATTCAGCGGGAATGCGATCGGCAAAGATCTTCCTTCTTCTGACCCTGATAAATGATTTGTCGACATTTTTTTAGAATTTAAGGATTTGACAAAAAAATTGATTAAAAAGCTTTTATACCTGATTATTGTTAAATCGCAGAGTATCTCTTAAGCACGTTGTTGAAACCCTCATAAACGAGCAAGGGTTCCCAGAGGGGGTCCAACCGTAGCCATTTGGCAGAAATAAGGGAGGGATTTCCGAGCAGGTAATCGATCCGGTTTGCAGCAGCCTCATATTCCCCCAGCATCACTAGTATTTCAGCAAGATTGAGCGTATTGTCAGTTCTCGAAATCATGTCGTGCTTAGCGAGGCTAACCGCCATTTCACCTGCCTCGACGGCAAAAATCTTGTTATTGAGGCCTGCATAGGCTTTCCCGAGCGATGAATAATAATAGGGATTGTCCTTATAAAGAGCTGTTTTTTTGTTATAGAACTCGAGAGCTGAATTATAGTATTTTTCTGCATCTGCATGGTTGCCAAGCAATCTGTTAATCCGGGCAAGAAGCAGGTATCTCTCACCAGGTTGATAAAGATCGGAAGATGTTAATTCTTCAGCTCTCCTCAAAGCATCATTGAATTTCCTGTCGTAGATATCGAGGCGGACAGTGATCAGCTTATTAGTGTCGCCCGTAACAAGTGCCATTGAGTCAAGAACGGTCCTGGCTTTAAATGTGTTACCGAATCTGGCCAGACAGGCATCTATCATGTTCTCGTAGGGAGCACTCCATTTTGGCATTATCCGGGATGCTTTGCCATGGTAGATCATTGCTGTATCATAAATCCTCAGATACTGGTACGACAACCCTATATTGGTTAGTATGAGTGCATCCATAGGACTATGAATGAGGACACTGGAAAGGAGCTTCTGGGATTCCTTCCAGTTGCCGTTCCTCCTTTGGACCATGGCCATAAAGAACAAGGGTTCCCAGTATTCAGGATTCTGATGTGACGCTATCCTGAAATGTCTCAACGCTTCCTGGTAATCTTCCCTGCAGTAATAATAATAGAGTCCAAGTGCCAGTCTGGCCTCCGCAAGATTTGGGTCAATCTCCAGAGCCTTGTTGATATCTTCCCTGCATTTACTTACGCTTGTTTCTTGAAAAACACCTGTATAATAGCCAAATGCATAGTTTATAGCGCGTTTTGCGTAAGCCAGTGCAAACAACGAATCATATCCGACAGCTTTGTTATATTCAAGGAGTGCATTACTGAAACTTGTTGAGTCAGAGTATCGCTTACCCCTCATGTAATAATACCACGCTTCGTCGCTGAACCTGTTTCCGGTAAGATAGCTTGAGTATGCCCTTGGACTTTTGGTGGGCTTTCGGTTAATATCCTCTATCTCCTCTGGGGTAAGGGCTATCCTTAAATATTGTGCAATCTCTTTGGCAATTCTGCTCTGTAAAGTCATTAAGTCATCCCAGCTGTTCTCATATGTATCACCCCAGATGTGATTATCCTTTGTTGCGCGGATAAGTTGAACATGTATCCTTACTCTCTCGCCAAACATCTGAACACTGCCTTCCACCAGGTATTTGACATTCAGCTCTTTGCCGATTATTGAAATTTTTTTTCTGTTTTCGCGGTATTGCATTACCGATGTACGTGACCTTACATCAAAACCCTTTATTTTCTGAAGCTGCATTGTGATCTCCTCGGTTAAGGCGTCTCCAAGCCAATGGTGCGATTTATCCTCACTAAGATTATCAAAGGGCAGTACCGCAATTGACTTATTAGACCTGTCCATTTCAAACAATCCGAACCCTTTTACAATATTATAGATCAGTAATAAAGCAATTATTATCACGCTAATCAGGGTAGTACCTTTCCAGGTACGGAGTTCTTTGCGCCTGGGATGCTTTCTTTTCTCTGGCAGAGGTTTTGTTTTTTCAATACTTATGGGAGTAACATCAAATATCCAGGAGAAGACCGCTGAAAGAGGAAAACCTATCGCCAGAAATACTATCGCGAACTTCAGGCTCCATTCCGGAAGAATATCCGGTGTAAGTATATCGATCAGTTCAAGGATAACGAAAGCTGTCGCAGCATACAATACAATCACCCTGTCAGTCTTCCGCCTCTTAAGCTCCTGCCAGAACCTTGAGAACCTATTGGAACCGCCGGCCATTTGTCAGGGTGTATGTAATTTAAAACAATAAAGTTACACCAGGAAAATGTTAAACGCAAATAAATCGTTAAAGCCTGATCCGGAGGCTTATTATTAATGGTGTTGCCGGCAGGAGAGCTCCCGGCACGAGAGCTCCCGGCACAGATAGGAAGTCTTGCGCCGGTATGTACTAACTAAGAATCCTTATTCTTCATTCTCCTCCTTGAAGTAGATCTCAAGGTCGGCAACCTCCCGCTTGAAGTCTATCTTGATGACCCTTACCCTCCTGATCTCGAGGCCGGTCTTGCCCGAAATGTCCTTCAGCAGCTTATTCCTGTTTCCCGGCTTGAGCAGGCTGATGTCGTTGTAGACTATGCAATGGCTGTTGAAGGAGTTCTTCCTGAGGAATTCTTCAAGAGCCAGTGCAGAGAGAACAATGATAACGTTAATTATGAGGAACCCGTAAAAAGGGAAATCGACCATGCTCAGCGAATTGATCACCGAGAGACCAATTGTGGCGAATATATATGCCATATCCTTTGTGCTGAAATTCCGTGTACGGAATCTCAGTATTCCGAATATGGCAAACAAACCCAGGCCGATGCCGACGTTGATCTCAACCTTTCTCAGCATAGCGCAGATAAAGTAGACCGTTATCCCTATCAGGAAGAAAGTAAACAGGAATTTCTCCTTCTTCGAGTATTTGAAATAGATAATCCGGATAAGGATAAAGAGGAAAACCAGATTCACGCCAAACCTCATCAGGATACCCCAAACGGTAAGCGTGCTGTAACCATCGAAACTTCCAGTCATATTATTCAGGTTTTGGTTTTAAGAATATCTGCTTGGTAACAAGATAAAATTAATCTAAAACCTGAAAATACACAAAAAAAACTACACCAAAGGGGATCTGATTCTGTATTATTCCTCTTCTGGGCCGGTTTTGGGTTTGTGCTGCAGGGGCTTCATCTGGGGGAACAGAAGCACATCCTGTATTGAGGGCTGATTGGTCAGCAACATCGCCAGCCTGTCGATTCCCATTCCCATGCCTGATGTCGGGGGCATTCCGTACTCCAGGGCTTTGACGAAGTCGTGGTCGATGAACATCGCTTCGTCGTCTCCCTTTTCAAGAAGCCTGAGCTGATCCTGGAAACGTTCCATCTGGTCGATGGGATCGTTAAGCTCCGAGTAGGCATTGGCTATCTCCTTGCCGTTTATCATCAGCTCAAATCTCTCGGTGACGCCTGGCTTGCTGCGGTGCATCTTTGTTAATGGAGAGGTTTCGACCGGGTAATCAATTATAAATGTTGGCTGTATGTAATGGTGTTCACAAGTCTCGCCAAAAATGGCATCAATTATTTTCCCTTTGCCCATCTGTGCCGTATGTGCCACACCAAGCCTGTCGCAGAGCTTCCTCAGCTCCTTCTCGTCCATCGCGCTGATGTCAGTGCCCGTGTTCTCCTTAATGGCATCGAGCATGCTTATCCTTTTATAGGGAGGATTGAGGTCAATAATCTTGTCGCCATATATAATTTCCGTCTTGCCGTGTATGTCCAGGGCAGCTTTCTTTATTATCTCCTCGGTGAACCCCATCATCCAGTTATAGTCCTTATAGGCAATATATATCTCCATAACGGTGAACTCGGGATTGTGGTTACGGTCCATGCCCTCGTTGCGGAAATCCTTTGCGAATTCATAAACACCCTCATAGCCGCCCACTATTAGCCTCTTAAGGTAGAGTTCGTTGGCTATCCTCAGATAGAGAGGTATATCAAGAGTGTTATGGTGAGTAATAAAGGGTCTTGCGGCTGCACCACCCGGTATCGGCTGGAGAATGGGAGTCTCAACTTCAAGGTAGCCCCTTGAATTGAAAAGCTCACGCATCGACTGGATTATCTGAGTCCTCTTCCGGAATACTTCACGCACATGGGGATTAACGATAAGGTCGACATAGCGCTGACGATAACGCATCTCCGGATCCGTTACTGCATCAAACAGGGTCCCGTCTTTCTCCTTGACCACAGGAAGGGGATGAAGCGACTTGGATAGGATTGTATACTCCTTCACGTGAATGGTTGTCTCGCCCATCTGGGTTTTAAATACAAAACCCTTTACACCAATGATATCACCAATGTCGAGAAGTCGTTTGAAAACGGTATTATACATTGTCTTATCCTCGCCGGGGCAAATGTCGTCCCTGCGGAAGTAGAGCTGGATCCTTCCCGAGGAATCCATCAGCTCTGCAAAGGAAGCATTGCCCATTATTCTCCGGCTCATTATTCGTCCGGCAAGGCACACATCCTGGTAATTATTCTTTTCGGGTGAATAATTGACCGTAATGTCGGATGCAAAAGCATTGGTTTTGTACTCGGCGGCGGGATAGGGATCTATACCAAGTCTTCTCAGTTCGTTCAGCGACTCCCTCCTTATGAGTTCCTGTTCGCTCAGTTCCGTGTTGCTCATCGTCTTTACAAAAATTTGTGCAAATATAGGAAAAAAGCTCTCCGCTATTCCTCTCACGGACGGGCTTTCAGCGCGGCCAGTCCTGCATCAAATTTCTCCCTCAGAAATAAGGTTACCGGTCCCGGCCTGCCATCTCCCACAGGCTTATTATTGATTGCAATTACAGGCGCAATTTCAAAGGAAGTGTTTGTCACAAAAGCTTCCGAAACATCCCCCAGGCTCTCTTCATTTACCGGCACTTCCTTTAAGTTCATACCTTCAGCATTAGCTATCCGGATAACATTCTTTCGGGTTATGCCGGAAAGGATATTTTCGTTTTCGGGATGGGTGAAAAGAGTTCCGTTTATTACAAGGAAAATATTCGAATGTGCGCATTCCGTTATAAAACCGTTCTTTACGAATACAGACTCGTAGCAGCCTGTCTCGCGTGCATCCTGAAAACTCAGTATATTGGGGAGCAGAGCCACCGATTTGATGTCGCACCTTTTCCACCGGGGGTCTTCAACCAGCGTGACTCCAATACCTGAAGCAATAAGATCCCGGGCCGGAACGAAGCTTCTGGCAAATGCATATACAGTGGGGGTTACTGCCGGAACAGGGAATGCGTGTGACCTTTTTGCCGTGCCCCTGGTAACCTGCAAATAAACAAGCACCGGTGAACCGGTCAGATCATTCCGTTCAACAAGTTCCCGGGCAATGGAGGGAAAAGAGTCTGATCCGGTCCAGTTGATCCGTATCTCCCGAAGGCTCCTTTTCAAACGGGCGGTATGCCCCTCCATATCGAAGAAGAATCCGCCTTCATACCATCTCACAACTTCATAAATACCGTCGGCAAAGAGAAAACCCCTGTCGTCGGGACTTATCCTTATCTCACCAAACGGCAAGTACTCACCATTAAAATACGCTGTTTCCATTCCTGAAATTTCATCTATCCAATATCGCCTATCATCTATCATCTATCGCCTATCATCTATCATCTATCGCCTATCATCTATCATCTATCGCCTATCAT
>CAYRQY010000009.1:14074-24723 GCA_964426435.1 uncultured Rikenellaceae bacterium
CTATCATCTATCATCTATCGCCTTTCGCCTATCGTCTTTTTCACTCAGGTTCAACTATCTCCATCCTGTACTCTATCGCTGACCTTGCCTCTTCAGGGGAGGCTGCGTTACCGCATGCTGCCTGAACGAAGAGGGAGGCACCGAGCACTGTGGTCTCTTTCTGGTCGATTATCTTTACCGGCACGCCGGCATAGCTTGCCCTCAGCCTGTTCCACAACCTGTTTCTGGAGCCTCCTCCGACACAAACAATGCTTTCCGTTGTGAATCCGCCGGCTGATTCAAGGGCTCTTTTACCCTCTGCAAGCCTTTCTGCAAGTGATTCCAGCATTGCCCGGTAGATCTCATCGCGTGTCGACTCCATGGTCAGTCCCTTTATCTCTCCCCCGGCTTTACCTTCTAGCTCCTCGTAGAACCGGGGAATAACCTTCACGCCCCTGCATCCGGGCGGGACTTTTTCAGCTCCTGCAATCATCTCCTCATAAACATTCTCCCTGATATCGGCGTAAAGATTTTTACGGGCCCATTCCAGAACGCCCGATGCGATCCACTGATTGCCGATATTGTAAAGGCCTTCACGTGCATCAAGCTCAGTGGTGATACCCATACTGAGCTGTTCCTCCTCTGACCGGAACCTCTCTGAGCGCACCATAAGGATCTCCCAGGTGCCTGAGCTCAGTACCGGCTGGTTCTTTTCAGCTCCCGATCCGAAAACGGCAAACTGCGTGTCGTGCCCCGTAGCAACAACAGGTATGCCTTCCGGTATACCTGTGGCGGAGGAGGCTGCCCGTGTAATAGTGCCGGTAATTGAACCTGCTTCAACAGGGTTGCCAAGCTTCTCCTTGGGAAAACCTATTCTGCCCAGGATATTGCCTGAGAACTTTCTTGCCGACTGGTCTGTCAGCATCGAAGTGCCGCTCATTGTGATATCGTTCACCATCTCACCCGTGAGTCTGTGGGAGAAGAGCGACGGCATAAAGAGAAACATATGGCTCTTTTCAACCAGGTCCGGTCTGTTCTCAGCGAACCAGATAAGCTTGTTGATGGTGTTAAAGGTGAATGGAAGAACCCCGGTCTCCCGGTAAAGATCACTCAGGGACACGTATTTGTCAATACCTGCCATAACCGGCTTCGTCCTTTCGCATTGCCACGAGATAACCGGATAGAGCATTTCTCCCGAGCGGTCGACCAGGGTGCCGTCAACCCCGAAGGTTGTTATGGTTACCCCGGCGATTCTTTTCCTGTCAATCATACTGACAACCTTGCCAGAGCCAAGGCACATTTTTTCCCATATCTCATTCACATCCCATATCCTGTAAGCAGGGTACAATGGATCCGGTCTTGTGTTGTTGGGATGAGAGTCGGATGCAATTATACTTCCTTTACCATCAAGAGCCATAACCCTTACATTTGTGGCTCCGCAGTCAAAAACCAGCACAATATCTCCCCCGGGCATGGTTCAGGGTTTTAAGAATGCCACCGAGGTGCCTGCTACAAGAAGAGCCGCCAGGTATATTGCAATGACGATTATTGCCAATATGCCTATATATGTGAAATATGTGCGAAGGTTCCTGAATCCTTTTACCAGCTCTTCATTGCCTCCCGTTTTTATTGCCTTACGCGTATATCTCGAGAAACGGAACAGGAAGAAAACAGGAAGGAAATAAATAGCAGCCACCATGATGAAAAGAATGACCATCAGCGATTCAGGTATGCCGAGCCCCACTTCCTCAGATTTGAAGACAGAGAAAAAGGTCCCGGCAACAAGTCCTGTAATAAGTATGAACCCCACAATAATGAATCCGAGTATTGAAAGGAACATTGTCCATTTTCTGGTTGCATCCAGGTTTTTAATACTTTCCTGACCGAGCTCCAGGTTTCTTTTTTCAGTGTTGTTTTCCATAACATTCATCGTTTATCTGTATAACGGGCCGTAATGGTTGCATGCCCTGTAATCTGAGCCTTCCTTATCCATTCCGAATGCGTTCCATGAGCCCGGCCTGAATATGCTTTCATCATTCACATTATGCATGCAAACGGGGATGCGGAGAATTGAGGCAAGGGTGATCAGATCGGCGCCTACATGGCCAAAGCTTGATGCCGAGTGGTTTGCACCCCAGTTGGCCATAACCGAATAAACATCTTTAAAGGGGCCATTACCGGTAAGCCGGGGTGCAAACCAGGTTGTCGGCCACGTGGGATCAGTTCTGTCCGCGAGGATGCTGTGTACCTTGGCCGGCAGATCGATAGCCCATCCTTCGGCAAGCTGGAGAACGGGACCAAGTCCTTTTACAAGGTTTATCCTGGAGATTGTGAGCGGCATTATACCACGCGTATTGAACTGTGAAGAAAAACCTCCTCCCCTGAAGTAACCCCTGTTGGCGGGTGGCCAGACTGTTGCCTCCAGGCAGTCCCGGACATCTTTTTCGGTAATCTCCCAGAATGGCTTGATGACCGGTTTGCCTTTTAATGTCTCTCTGCCTGAGAAATCGAGGGCTGATGCCCCGGAGTTGATAAGATGGATTATGCCATTGGCACCTTTCCCTTCGAGTGTTTCACCTGTGACTCTTCTGATGGCATCGGTGCTCCAGTAGGTTCTTATGTCGGAGAACATCTGGGCGGTGTTGGTGAGCAGGTATCCCAGCAGCATCGGCACTCCGTTCATTGCATCGTTCTCGGTCGCCATCAGGTATGGAGGCCTTATGCCGTTCCAGTCGAACGAAGAGCACAAGATGGCTTCCATAAAGTCACCGTTGGGCATGAAGTCGGTCCACTGCCGCTGTCCCTGAAATCCAGCCAGGATAGCGTTGTGCCCCATAGCCTCTTCGCCAAAGCCGGTTTTAATGAGCCGGGGATTGCCCACCATAAGATCGCGGGCAATCATTGTCATTTTGACCACTATTTCCCACTCCTTGTCTTTCTGAGTCTTGTTTTTCGGTTTCTCATTCAGGTCTTTCCCTTCCCTGCAGTACTTTTTTGTCCAGGCAAGGGCCCTGGTGAATTCATCCTTATCGTATATCTCTTCATTGAGGCGGCGGCTGAATTCGCTCATGTCGACATACTCGTTGCGCATCCCGAGATACTCCTGGAAAAAATCCTCCCTTACAATAGATCCGGCGATACCCATCGAAACAGACCCGATACTCAGGTACGATTTCCCTTTCATATATGATGCTGCTATCCCGGCCTTCACGAAGCGCAATAACTTCTCGCTCACATCGCCCGGAATTGATGTATCGCCGGCATCCTGAACATCGCGGCCGTAAATGCCGAATGCCGGCAGGCCTTTCATGGCATGTCCTGCAAGGGCAGCTGCCAGATAGACGGCACCAGGTCGTTCGGTGCCATTAAAGCCCCAGATTGCCTTGGGAATGCCGGGCTCCATATCGATCGTTTCACTTCCGTAACACCAGCAGGGAGTAACTGTAAGACTTACTCCCACACCGCTTTTCCTGAATTTCTCAGCACACATGGCAGCCTCGGCAACACCTCCTATGGTTGTATCTGAAATAACACACTCCACCGGCTTGCCGTCGGGATACATCAGGTTTTTGCTGATAAGCTTTGCAGCCGACTTTGCCATGTTCATCGTCTGATCTTCAAGCGATTCGCGTACACCATTCATCCTGCCATCAATTACCGGCCGGATGCCAACTTTCGGGAAATCGCCTTTAACAGTCTGATAGTTATTACTGATCTTAAATTCTTTTTCAGCCATTTGCAATATTATTATAATATGAGATTGTTTTTACGGTAATCAAATATAACAGTTTTTAACATCATTCAGCCCTGCAGGATGATATGTTTTTAACACCCGGGGCTATTGTATCAACCCAAAGGAGACATATTGAAAAGCAATCCCTCCGGGGAATAATTCGTATATTTGTTCTTTCTTAAAAAGTCAATGATGAAAATAAATTCATTTTTACTGGTTATCCTGGTGCTTATTCTTACGGGTTGCAAAAAGGAGGACAAGACCATGATGGCGGGCACCATCACTTTCAGTTTCATACCTGAGCCCGGTAATTTCTACGTTTTCCTGGATGACGACCTGGATATCTCAAACGGATATGTGATCAGGCTTGTTGCTACGAGCGACGGGCCTATTTCAAATCTTGAGTACAACTTCGATACTGAAAATATTCCGGCCGGCAGTTATTATCTCCGGGGGGGATATGACAAGCTGAGCGAAGGTACCCCCGATCCGGAAGACCCGTCTTCCTGGGAGGGAGCAGGATGGTATGGGAGCAGCAGTTTCACTCCGCCTTCCTCGCCAAACATAACCCGTCTCTACGGGACATACGATTTTGTTATCTATGAAGCGCCCTGACGCTAAAACACAATATTATAATCAACAGTTTATGGAAAGGAAGCGGCGCCTGCCCCGCTGGCTTAAGATGCAGAGGGCGAGCGGAGAGAAATATACAATGGTTAAAAGGATCATTGAGAGAAACAGGCTCAACACCATTTGCACAAGCGGCAACTGCCCGAACATCGGGGAATGCTGGAATGCTGGTACCGCCACCTTTATGATTCTGGGAGAAATTTGTACCAGGGCCTGCCTTTTCTGTGCAACACGGACCGGGAAACCGATGCCCCCTGATCCGGGTGAACCCGAAAGACTGGCACTCTCAGTGAAAGCCATGAATCTCAGGCATGCCGTCATCACTTCAGTCGACAGGGATGACCTGCCTGACGGGGGAGCAGCCTTCTGGGCAGAAACCATCAGGACGGTAAAAAGGGTAAATCCCGGGGTTACCATTGAAGCACTTATACCAGACCTGGATGGCAAGCCCGGGAATATAAGCAAGATAATTGATGCCCGTCCGGAGGTTATATCACATAATGTTGAAACGGTCAGGCGCCTGACACCTTCTATAAGAACTAAGGCAAAATATGAGCGCAGCCTGAGTGTCCTGAAATATATTGCGGACAGCGGCATGGTTGCGAAATCAGGATTCATGGTCGGTCTTGGGGAAAATGACCAGGAGGTTTTTGAGACAATATTCGATATACGCGGAACCGGCTGCACTGTTCTTACAATCGGGCAATATCTTAAGCCCGGACCAGGTTTTATGGAACCGGTTGAATATATTACTCCGGAGAGGTTCAGCGATTACAGGATTAAAGCTCTTTCTGCAGGCTATGAATTTGTTGAGAGCTCACCGCTTGTACGCTCCTCCTTTCATGCTGAAAAACATGCAGGGAACTGATAAAATTGATTATCTTTACACCCATAAAATGATTCCCGTACATTGAGCTATTGCGTTGAATATAAAGATATTGGACTGAAAGACTATAAAGAGGTCTGGGACTATCAGGAAACAATATTCAACAGACTGCTCGAAGAGAAGAAGAGAGAGGAGAAAGAGGGAACAGAAGTCAAAGGAGGGATCCCCGGCACACTGATCCTGGTGGAACATCCTCATGTTTATACTCTTGGCAAAAGCGGTAAGGAATCAAATCTCTTGCTTGACTATATTCAGCTGAAAGCACGGGATGCCTCGTTCTACAGGACAGACAGGGGAGGAGATATTACATATCATGGACCGGGGCAGATAGTGGGATACCCTATATTCGATCTGGAGAAGCTTGGGACAGGCATCAGGGATTATGTTTCAACTCTTGAGGAGGCTGTAATAAAGAGCCTGGGCGAATACGGACTGGTGGGAGAGAGGCTTGAGGGGGGAACAGGTGTGTGGCTCGATCCGGGTGTTCCGGGTAAAGCAAGAAAGATATGCGCCATTGGGGTGAAGGCCAGCAGGTTCATTACCATGCATGGATTTGCGTTTAACGTGAATACTGATCTGTCATATTTTGGATATATCAACCCGTGTGGCTTTACCGACAAGGGTGTTACTTCGCTTGAAAAGGAAACCGGGAGTCATCAGGACTATGGACAGGCAAAGGAAATCGTGAAGGGATATCTTCAGGAGCTCTTTGATCTTGAATGGATTAATTGAATAAAGGATGGAAAAGAAATGGATATTGAAGGAAAAGCCTGATTCCGCGGTGGTTAAACAGCTTGCACGTGCCATGGATGTGCCGGAAACGCTGGCATTGCTCATGGTACAGAGAAGTATTACATCTGCTGAAGAGGCTGATGCCTTTTTTAATCCTTCACTTGACTATCTGCACGATCCGTTCCTGATGAAGGACATGAATATAGCCGTTGACAGGATCTCAACCGCTGTCAAGAGGAACGAAAAAATACTGGTTTACGGAGATTATGATGTCGATGGAACCACTGCCGTTGCGCTGGTCTATTCATTTCTGAAAAGCCAGTATTCAAATGTCATCTATTATATACCCGACAGGTATAAGGAGGGATACGGTGTTTCAGTTGCGGGGCTCGATTTTGCAGCGCAGAGCAACTGCAAGGTCGTTATTACGCTCGATTGCGGCATAAAGGCAGTCGACAAGGTGAAATATGCAGGCAGCAAAGGGCTCGACGTTATAATATGCGACCATCATTATCCGGGAGGTGATATCCCCAGGGCCCTTGCAGTACTTGATCCCAAACAGCCGTCATGCAGTTACCCCTACAAGGAACTCTCCGGATGCGGTGTGGGGTTCAAGCTCATTCATGCCTATTCAAGAATACACGGAATACCCTTCAGCGCAATAGCAGGCTACCTCGACCTTGTTGCCGTAAGCATAGCATCGGATATAGTACCGATTACGGGCGAAAACAGGACTCTCGCCTATTACGGGCTCAGACAGCTTAACGAATCGCCACGTACGGGGCTGAGGGAGATAATCCGGGAAGCCGACGTTACAAGAATTCTGACAATTGAGGATGTAGTATTCAAGATAGGCCCCAGGATCAACGCAGCCGGCAGGATGGAAACCGGAAGCAGGGCAGTTGAACTGCTTATCTCCGACGATCAGAAACTTGCCACAGGCATAAGCCGGGAGATAAACAGTTATAATATTGAAAGAAGAACCGTTGACCGGACAATAACATCCGAAGCCATGCGAATGATCTCCGACGACCAGAGATCGCTCAATGCCCGGACCACCGTGCTATTCAATCCATCATGGAAGAAGGGAGTTATCGGAATTGTTGCTTCGCGGCTTATTGAAACCTATTACAGGCCAACGGTAATACTTACGGAATCAAATGGCTTTGCTACCGGTTCGGCCCGATCGGTGCAGGGATATGACCTTTACCAGGCAATTGAAGCCTGCAGCGATCTGCTCGAGAGCTTTGGCGGTCATATGTTCGCAGCAGGTCTTACAATGAAAAAAGAGAATATACAGCCTTTTATGGAAAGGTTCGAGGAATATGTCAACAAAACGATCTCGGAGGAGCAGCTCTTTCCAAGGATTTTTATTGATGCAGAACTGCCATTGTCAGAAATCGACGAGGAATTCTTCAGGCTTCTGAGCAGGTTCCAGCCATACGGTCCCGAAAATATGTCTCCCCTGTTTGTTTCAAGGAACGTATGTGATACGGGCACCGGCAAAATGGTCGGATCGAGCGGCGAACATCTTAAGCTCGACCTGTGCCAGGAATCATCAGCTGCACGTACATTCCCGGGCATAGCCTTCGGGCAGGCCAATCATTTTGAATACATAAGGAGCGGCAATCCTTTTGATGTATGCTATTCAATTGAGATGAACGAGTTCAGGGGAACCCGAAATCTGCAGCTCAATATCCGCGACATCAAGACTCCGGGTGAATAGCCGGTCCCTCATGTGATGATCACATTCTTACTATAAGCTGTATCTTCAGTTCTTCACTGCTGGTCACCTTTTCCGGACCCTCAGTTTTTGAGGTAATTCCGTATTTTATCCGCAAAACGGCAAACTCTCTGATCTCCCATTTAATCATCAGGTAACTGCGCGAGCCTTTCCCGTAAAGGGCAGGGATGCTGAAACTGTAAAGAAGATCATTTTCGTAGGTGTAGAGTCTCGAATCCCAGTCAGCGGTATTGAATACACAGAACCTGAACCAGAAGCTCACGGGGACCCTCCTGAATCTGCAGACGATATCCTGCAGAAGCAGCGTGCCACTGCTCTCCTTCGGAAAGCTCATTTTATAATCGATCCTTGACCTGAGAGTAAGGTACTGCAAGGGAGAGTAGATTACCACACCCCTTATATTATTGTATGATGCTTTATACTGAACGGGTATTCCGTTGTAATCCGGCATGTTGTACATCGATTGCCTGTGACTGTATATTCCTTCAAGGGTGAGGTTATTTGCTGGCATATATTTCAGTTTTACCTCTTCTCTTATTCCGTGGGAGGGGGCACTGCACCTGTACCTGAGCCACGGGTAGTGTTCCGAATCGCAGCCGGCGCTGAGAAAAAGGCGTCTTGCCAGTTCAAGTGTAAAACTGCCGTACAGGCCCCGCGCATTGGATGTTGATGAACTGCTGCCGGGTCCGCCCGAGTGAAAGCTGAAATAACCCGGAGAATAGTCACGGTAAATAACACTTATCGTTAACCTGTCAGAGGGCCTTAGCGCAAGAGACTGGACAAATGCTGACCTCATATTGCCGTTAAGCGAATATTCCCCTGAAAAATGAATACGCCTGAAAATATGATTGTAATAAACCGATCCTGTACGGTATATCTTACCAGCCGGATCAAAAATATCTTCAGGTTTTGTTGCGTCAGTCATAACAGGAAGGGAGAACCTGACCTCAGAAAATGTAACACCGACCTTTGTATTCCGTAAATTATAAGACAGGTTTATTCCGTAACATGTTTCCTTTACCGCATCCTTTTTTGAAAGCAGCGATTCAGTATTATGCAGACCCCCTCTGTAGAAGCTGATAATATGATCAGGGGATGAACCTGTTGTTGAACCGGTGGTCGCGTCAATTCTGTTGCCGGAGGCAAAAACCGTCAGTGCCATCCTGTTCATGGCAGTCGCAACAGCAATCCCTCTGAAGAAATTATTCTCGTCGGTCGATGTGTAGGACTTTATCTCGTCGCGCGACAGTATAAACCCGGCGTTTGTAACAGGGAGGGAGGTTCGGAAACCGGTGTTGAGATTTGTTCCCTGTCCGAAACGGGCCGAGAAATCGCCGATTATGATCTTTCTGAAGAATCCCTGTCCTGTGTAGACCAGATTTGCGGAAAGGAAGTCGGGAATTGTCGGGCTGCCGGATAGAAATTTTTCACCGGCATCCTTTTCAAGAATTAAACCGCCTGATATTTTACCGCTGCTGAATTTATACTTCGAAAGCAGCTTAAATGACGGTCCCGGATATGAAGCATTGTCAGCCTGGGTTCTGACAGAGAAATTTGTAAGGAGAGTATTTGTCCACCCTCCTGTGAGAGGCTCTCCTGAGCGTGCACCGGCAAGCGTAATAAAAGGAAATACCTGAACTGCGCTTTCCCTGTCAAATCCAGGAATGTTTGCCAGCTCGTAGAGTGACTGCACGGGCCCGTTTAGCGTAACATAGTCGGCCAGTGCCTTAACCTGGAAACCTGTAAGGAAGAAGAGCCTCGAGATTTCTGATACATCGGCCGAGTTTACCTGTACAGGGTTTTCCGCGAGATCATCCAGTAGCTCCTGATAGAGTTCACTTCTGCCCGATTCATCCTCATGCGAAACCATCTCCTCAGCTGCGAGGGTAATGACTTCAGATATAATCTCCTCCTGGGAATATGCAAAGAATGCATTTGTAAGGATTAATAATATTGCGAGATTAGTTTTAATCATTCATTCCATGCCTTTTTAATGGCTTCTTTTTTACCTGAGTCTGAACACTGCTGACGCGGAAGTTGTAACACCAAGCCTGTCATGAGTCGAGAAGCCGATGTCGAGATGCAACAGTTTTATGATATATCCCAGTCCGAAGCTGAATGAAGTATTGTCTGTGCTGAATCCTCCCCTCATCAGGAAGTTGCGTATTGGTTCATACTCAAACCCGGTTCTGATAATCAGTTTTCCCCCGGTACCCATCTCGGCCTCGGCACCGGCAAGGACCGATTTGCCAAGATCTGCGCCCACCCCGGCCCTGAGACGTTGTGGCACATGGATCTTCATTAATGTTGCCGGAACAGGATTGAAAAGATGCATACCTATTCTGACATTCTCCGATGCAAGGAAGATAATTCCGATCTCGCATGTCAGAAATTCATTATTGCCGTATTCGCCGAAAGTTCTCTCGGTGAAATAGTCGGCCTGGACACCCGCAAGGATCTTCTCCCCGAGCTGTATTCCGCAGGCCAGGCCTGCAATGTCCCTTCTGAAATCGGGATTACCGAAACATGAATAGACAGCCCCCAGCGAGGCCTTGCCGGCCGGCACTGCAATAGCGGCACTGCGTGTCCCCAGTTCCTTGATGCTGAACCTGTTCTCGTGACTGAAACCGAAGGTAAAGGACCTGTTAAGTGCAAGGGTTGCCTGGTTCTGAAAAGATGACCAGAAGGAGTTGCCGGTGATGCATACCTTTCCCATTCCTGCCTCCCTTGCCCCGGCCGGAATGCGGAAAGGATCATTCCCGGAGGATGGTGATGACAGAATAAGCAAATAAAGCGAAACAATGATTCTGTGCAGCGAGCTCAAAACCGTTTCAATTAAAAAAGAAAGATACGGTTAATTCAGCAAAATGCCAAAAAAATTCAGAAAGATTTTATTATCCGCACTCCGCACTCCGCAATTCTTCTAATTGGTTTTATACGGATAC
>CAYRQY010000010.1:0-23589 GCA_964426435.1 uncultured Rikenellaceae bacterium
TCAAATCCCAATAGCATCACCAATGGTAACCCTGTATCTCGAGATTTGTCAGTCCGGCGTTCCTCGCATAAGAGACGGCACTCTGATATTCTTCCCTGGTAATTCTTCTCGATATCTCGGGATAATCTGAAGCTTTAAACATCGGGCGGTATTGTGACATTATATTGACATAAGTCTCTGCGGGAAGGTTCTTTGCTATCCAGTCAATAACCTCCCTGGTGCCGCTTACATTGTTTGGCATAACCAGATGCCTGATCATAAGGCCCCTGTACATCAGGCCGTCTTCAGCCGGACTGGCAATCCCGACCTGCCGCTGCATCTCCAGCAGGGCATTCTTCGTAAAATCGGGATAGGTGACAGCTCCCTGGGAATAGAGGGATGCCTTTTGCCCGTCGGAATACTTGAAGTCCGGAAGGTAGATATCGATTATGCCATCCAGCATTTTAAGTATCTCAACCCTCTCCCAGCCGCAGGTATTGTACACAAGCGGCACCCTGAGGCCTTTTGATGCGGCTTTATCGACCGCCAGCAGAATGTGCGGGGAATAGTGGGTTGGCGTAACGAAATTGATATTGTGACAGCCTGTTTTCTGAAGACTCAGCATCATTGAGGCAAGGGAATCGATGGTTCGTACAGTGCCGCTTCTGCCCTGGCTTACTTCCCAGTTAATGCAGAAAACACATCTCAGTGCACAGTTTGACATAAAAATAGTCCCCGATCCTCCGCGCCCGACAAGAGGCCTCTCTTCACCGAAATGAGGATGGAAGGATGAAATCTCAAGACGTGAATTTGATCCGCAGAAACCTCTCTCCCCCTTCAACTTGTTAACACCACACATACGCGGACAAAGCTCACAACTCTCCATCATGGCCCAAAGCTTTTCTCCACGCCTCTTAAGCTCTCCGCTCCTGTGAAGCCGCAGATATCCGGCTTCAATATCATTGCCTGAATTTCCTGAATTAAGCGACATGCCTGAAGTATACATTGGTGCAAACCCCGCGAAGGGAGCAATTAATATTGATTTTATGACATTTCTTCTTGAAACCATACCGGTCTGAAACAAACTAAATTCCTATCTTAGATTTCTGACTCATTACAAATATATGAAAAAAACCGTAATCCTTGCATTCATTGCCGTCATGATCCTGGTATCATGCACAATATCAGATTCATCAACTGAAGATGAAAACAGGACGGGATCGTCTGGCAGACCCCGGGGAAAGAAACAGCCTGCTGACTTTGTCAATCCATTTAGCGGTATCCGCTATTTCGGACATACATTTCCCGGAGCATCACTGCCATATGCCCTGGTGCATGCAAGCCCCGACTGCCACACCACAGGCTGGACCTATGCCGCAGGTTATACCTGGGCCGACAACACCATAATGGGTTTCAGCCACACACACTACAGCGGAGTTGGCATGACAAGTGGGGGGGATATCCTTTTTCAGCCGACTGTCAGCCAGAATCTGCAGATAGTTCCCGGAGCAAGGGAAAATCCGGATGAGGGTTACCGGTCGAGGTTTGATCATTCCGCAGAAAGCGCTTATCCGGGCTATTACTCTGTTGTTCTGAAAGACTACGGTATCAGGGTTGAACTGACTACCACACAGAGGGTGGCATTCCACCGCTATACCTTCCCTGCCACGGAGAATGCGAATATCATAATTGACCTGGGGCACCAGATCGGAACTGCAAAGGTTCCGGGTGATTCATGGATATCGGTTGTAAATGACAAACGGATCGAAGGGTGCAGGAACAGCGCTTCAGGCAGGATATTCTTCTGCGCTGAGTTCAGCAAGCCCTTCCTTTATTACGGCACCTTCGACGTTAACCGCAAAACTCCGGAATCTGACAGCGGCCTGTTCCCGTTTAAGAATGGTGAGACCGGCGAAAAGATCGGAGCCTTTGTGAATTACAAGACCGGGAAGGACGAGGAGATTGTTATAAAAGTGGCTCTTTCGTATGTCAGCATTGAAGGGGCAAGGATGAACCTTGAAGCAGAATCGGGCAACGGTGGTTTCGACCGGGTAAGAAGAGAAGCAGCGAAAACATGGAATAACGAATTATCGAGGATAAAAATCGAAGGAGCGTCCAACGGACAGAAGGAGATATTCTACACCTCTCTGTATCATTCCCTGCTGGCCCAGTATATCTATCAGGATGTTGACGGGAAGTATTTCGGCATGGACGGGAAGATACATGTGGCTGATGGATACGATTTCTATGGAACATTTTCGTGCTGGGACACTTACAGGTCGCAGCACCCGCTGCTTACCATCATTGCCCCGGAGAGGGTAAATCATTTTCTTAAATCCATTGAAGCAAAAGTGAGGGATTTCGGATGGCTGCCCGCACAGCATTTTGCAAACATCTACCGCGAGTCGATGGTGGGTGATCACCTGATCCCGATAATCGTTGATGGCTATGTTAAGGGATATCGTGATTTCGATGCGGAATTTGTTTATGATGCAATGAAAACAAAAGCTCTGCAAAAGCCCGAACCACCTGTGCCTCTAAGCTCGGGAAGGTCAGGTCTGGAATATTATCTTGCACTGGGCTATACACCTGTCGACAGGGTAACTGAATCTGTCTCAAACACCCTCGAGCTCGCCTATGATGACTGGTGTATCGCCGAAATGGCACGCGAGATGGGTAAAGAGGCAGATTATGAAGAGTTTGCGAAGAGAGCCCTGAACTATATCAACGTTTGGGACAGCGGGACTGAGTTTATGAGACCAAGGAAGTTCGATGGCTCTTTCCTTGAGATGGCCAGCGAACGGGAACAGGAGATAGTCTTGCAGGGCGGACACAGATATTACAGGTACTTTGACCCTCTGCTGGTGGGGGTAAGACCTAACCGTCATTACACCGAATCGAATGCATGGCAATATATCTGGTCGGTGCAGCATGATACCAGGGGACTGATATCGTTATTCGGAAGCACTGAAAGGTTTAATAATAAACTTGATACGTTCTTTGAAATGGATCCTGCAATATCAGGCCCCAAGTATATCGGTGTGGTTGGCACAATAGGACAATATGTCCATGGTAACCAGCCTTCCCATCATGTTGCTTACCTGTACAATTATTCGGGAGAACCCTGGAAAGCCCAGGAGAGAGTCCGGCAGGTGTGTGAGCAGCTTTACCGCCCAGGTCCCGGAGGCCTGTGCGGAAATGAGGACATGGGATCGCTTTCATCCTGGTATGTCTTCAGTTCGATGGGTTTCTACCCGGTTACCCCGGGAATTCCGGTCTATGCGATCGGTTCTCCTCTGTTCGGCAGGGTGACCATAAATCATAGCAAAGGGAAGAGTTTTGTTATTGAGGCTAAGAATAATTCGGCAGAGAACAGGTATATTCAGTCCGCCACTCTCAATGGCAAGCCCCTCACCAGGCCCTGGATAACCCATGATGATATCATGAGGGAAGGCAAACTTGTTTTCACCATGGGCCCGGAACCGAATAAAGAATGGGGTGTTAAAGAACCTCCTCCCTCAATGTCGGATTGAGGGAATAGTCAAAAAACAATCGAACACCGGAGAGCCTGCCCCGATCAATCGGGGTGTTCCACGGATGCTGGCAATGATGGACATAAAACCCTTCGAACACCGGAGAGCCTGCCCCGATCAATCGGGGTGTTCCACGGATGCTGGCAGTCGATACAAATTTAAACATCACAACCGCGGAGCGGTTGCACAATTACGATTCCTCATCATAATATTCAAACAAATATTCATGATGATATTCAACACCATTTTCAATGAGGATTTGTAAATATTCATCCCTGAAACTTTTCTTGTTGTGATGCTACTCCTGATTAAGGATGTATTTGTAAACATGATCCAGCTCCCTGTAGCCTACAGTAAATGCCCCAAACCCCTCCTGCCAGTTAAATTTGAGATATGACCGGACCTCATTGTTAATAAACATAGCTGAACTCCTTTTTATGTCGCGAACAAGCTCAGAGATGTTGATTGTCGGAGGAAATCCAACAAGGATATGAATATGATCCTTCGTGCCATTAATTATGACCGGATAGCATTTCTTCTCTTTTATTATTCCGTAAATGTATTTGTGGACACGGTCACGGATGGAATCAGATAACAGGGAAGCTTTCCCTTTTGGCGTAAATACGCAATGAGCGTAAAGTTTTGTGTAAGTGTTGGGTTTCATAGCACGAGATTTTAAAATGCAACAAATAAATTTACGAAAAATATAGGAATAAATGATCATAAAATTTTGGAACCACTCCGTGGTTCACATTGTGATTTATTGTCCTCGTTTCCAGGATTGGTGGAATCGCTCCGCGATTTAAATGGGATAAATGGTTCATTGCGGCTATTATTTGTGGAATCGCTCCGCGATTCAAATGGGACAAATGATTCATTGCGGCTATTATTTGTGGAATCGCTCCGCGATCCTATATTTGATGTGAAAATTGATCTTATGAAAGAGAAATTCTATGAGCTGTGGAAGAAATACTTCGGGGATGCCGAACTACCAGTAGTATTCTGGTATACCGATGGTGACGGCGGAGCTGAATGGGCCGAAAAACAAAAGGGATACAACTGCCTGATCTGTGAGCTGGCAAGAGTACGAAAGGGGAAATCGCTGGTATTCAATGCTGAAAGGATAAAATGCGGCGGTGCAAAAAGATATCTGGGATACACCGATAAAATGAGGCCGGGATTCGAGTACTTCCTCTCCTGTGGCAATGAGAAAATCGAAGGGGAAAGGTACCTGCGTACCCCGGAACTGGTAAGGGAATTTATGAAGAATCAGAAGGCACTGGAGGGTGCTGGCAGGAATATAGTCTTTAAAAGATGGGATAAGATGGATGAAAAGGATAACCCTGATGTCGTGATCTTCTTTGCTACACCTGATGTTTTATCCGGACTGTTTACCCTTGCGAATTTTGACCAGCACAATCCTAACGGAACATTCACACCTTTTGCTGCAGGGTGCGGATCAATAGTCTACTATCCATATCTCGAAAGCAAATCCGAACGACAAAGAGCTGTTATCGGAATGTTCGATCCTTCTGCAAGGCCATGTGTGCCTGAAAACATACTTACTTTCGCTGTTCCCTTTAAGAGATTTGAAAAAATGGTCAGCTATATGGGGGAGAGTTTTCTGATAACTGAAACATGGTCTGTAATCAGAAAACGGATATTCTGAAATATTAAGATTGCCTTACTTGATTACGCCCCGTACAGCCTTTCCGGGAAAAACATTGTCCTGCAACTGCCCGTCTTTTACAATTATTGCTCCGTTTACCAGGACATATTGTATCCCCTTTGAATATCTTGCCGGATCTCCATATGTTGCCTGATCGATTATCTCATCTGGATCAAAGATCGTAACATCAGCGTCAGCGCCCGGTTTTAGCCTGCCTTTCTTCTTCATTGAAGGTGCAATACCTTCCAGCCGCTGAGCCGGCATGAGGGTTATTTTATTCAAGCCTTCAATGAGCGAAAGGGTTCTTTCTTCCCTGACAAATTTTCCCAGAACTCTCGAAAATGACCCCACGCCTCTCGGATGCCCCTTTCCGCCCGAAAGCATACCGTCGCTGGCAATTATTACAAGAGGATCTGCGATTGTTGATTTTACAACTTCATCCGGTATTGAATGGGCAATCACCATGCCCCCGGTTTTTCTGTATCTTGCAAAGCTCTCTGCTGTAAGACGTTCACCAGTTTCAGCCCACTGGAGATCTTCATAGGTTATCCCGAACATCTCCTGCCAGCCTTCATTATAAACGGCCGATTCAATGGTTGTCTGAGTAGCTGTATAGGGATAACATTCAACCGAGACATCCAGGCCCTGCGAACGCGCCTCCCTGATCATCTGAAGCATCTGGGGGGTCAGGTTAAATCCGATACTTGTGATATGGACCACATGAAGCGGTGCCCCGGTTATTGCTGTTGCAGAGAGCACCTCCTGCAATGCTGCAATGCAACTGTAAGGCTCGATCTGCCCACCGTACCGTAAATGGACATAACATGGAGCTTTCACTTTTCCAGCCTCCCTGAACATTTCAAGGATCTCCCATTTTGATGCAGCCGGGGTATACATAAGCCCGAATCCGACACCCAGCGCACCCCGGTTCAACCCAAGTTCAATGCCCTCCCTTAGAAGTACAATCTCTGCATCTGAAGCCGGCTTGTTTACTGCATCGCCCACTGGTGCAAATCCCCCGGGATCGTTCATTATCCTCATCCTTAAAGGGACATGACCGACACTCACTCCATGGTTAATAAGCGATTTCCCATTCCTTTCATCATACCAGCCATCAATATCCTCTGTTCCCATCTCGAGCTCAAGGGCAGTTGTAACACCGTCCAGTGCTTTGTAAGTGTAGTTCTCATGATCCTGACCATGCTGGTGGATATCGACAAAGCCGGGTGCGACTACCAAACCGGTTGCATCAATTGAGATTCGTCCTTTGATTTCCTTTGCCGTAATCAGCTCAATTGAGCCTCCCTTTATCCCAACATTGCATATTTCATCACGATTAGATTCAGGATCGATTACCCTTCCATTAAGAATGGCGAGGTCAAATTCCTTAACTATTTCCGAAGATGCATTTTTGCAGCCCGGATTAAGCATTACAGAAAAAATGAGGACTGTACTGAAAAGTGTTTTCCGGGTGCTGATTATCATTAGATTACAAATTTGAAGTTTTATAAGAAAATAAAATTAGTAATTATTTTTTATCTGCTTATTCATGCAGAAGATAAGAATTGGAATAATGTAAACTCAGGGTAACACTGTTGTAAAGAAAACGGTTTAATATTAATATTTCAGATATAACATTAAATAAATAATCGTAAATTGAAGACACATTAGATTCTATTGTAATACCATAACATATCAACTTTGAAATGAAAATCCATCTGTTAAAGCTTATCGCAGCACCACTGGTCGTTTCAACTGCTGTGACTTCGTCCTGTTCAAAAGATCAAAAAATGAATGTCCTGTTTATAGCGGTTGATGATATGAACAATGATCTCGGCTGTTATGGCCATTCTTATGTAAAATCACCGAATATCGACAGGCTGGCCTCGAAAGGAATTGCCTTTGCCAATGCCTATTGCCAGTTGCCCCTCAGCAGTCCCAGCCGCAGCTCCCTGCTGACAGGACTTAGGCCTGACAAAACAAGAGTTTTTGACCTTACCTATCATTTCAGACAGGATTTGCCTGATATTGTGACTCTTCCTCAAATGTTCATGAATAACGGCTATTATGTTGCGAGGGTCGGAAAACTATATCATTATGGCAATCCTGGAGATATAGGTACAAACGGACTTGACGACAGAGCATCCTGGACGGAGCGCTTTAATCCGGCCGGAATGGATAAAACGACTCTGGAACCTGATATCATAAATTATACTCCCAAAAGAGGCCTGGGCTCTTCAATGAGCTTTCTGGCCGACACCCTGGGTGTAGACAGGGATCACACCGACGGTAAGGTGGCAGATGAAGCAATAAGGTTACTGGAACAACATAAGGATAAGCCTTTTTTCATTGCAGCCGGCTTCTACAGGCCGCATTGTCCCTGGGTAACTCCTGATGAATATTTTGATCTCTATAATCTGAGCCGGATAACCCTTCCTGAAATTTCAGATGAGACGCCTGAAAAATATCCGGAATTGGCACTTGCCTCGACAAGACCCTGGCCATATTTCGGAATAACGCCTGATCAGGCGAGGGAGTGCATTCTTGCATATTATGCTGCGATATCATTTGTAGATGCCCAGATTGGCAGACTGCTTGCTGCGCTTGATTCACTCGGGCTTGCTGAAAACACCATTGTAGTCTTCTGGAGCGACCACGGGTATCATCTGGGAGAGCATGGTTTGTGGTTCAAACAGAGTTGTTTTGAGGAATCGGCAAAATGCCCGCTGATCATTTCAGCACCTGGAATGAAAACAAAGGGAAAGCTATGCCGGAGAATGGTTGAACTGGTCGATATTTATCCGACACTTGCGGACCTTACAGGGCTTGAACCGCCTGAAGACCTTGATGGGGTAAGCCTCAGGCCTCTGCTTAAAGATCCGGAAGCAAAATGGGATCGTCCTGCATATACTCAGGTTCAGAGAGGGAATACACCGGGCCACAGTGTGCGCACTGAGGAGTGGCGATATACAGAGTGGGGATTTGGTGAGATGGGAGCAGAGCTATACAACGAAAAGAGTGATCCGAAGGAACTGATCAACCTGGCAGCTGATCCGGAATACTCTGAAAGAGTAAAGGAAATGAAAGCCCTCCTCAAGTTAGTGCATCCTGAACCTGTTTCCGGCGGCAAAGCACTTCCCGATACCAGAGCCTTGTATTGTAATTAAATCTCAATATCATGAATTACACCCGTCGTTCATTTGTTAAAGCAGCCGGCATGGCCGGTGTGGCTGTTTCAACACAGCCTTTCTCCCTGGTGAGTGCCGCTTCTCCTGTTGCAGAAGTAGTCAATCCTTATAACCGTGTTCCGGTAAGCCTTATAATTGACGATTCAACCTGTCTTGTAAATATGGCTTATTACGGTATCCCGCAGTTTGCCGAAGTGTTTCCGGACCAGTATAAACAGGATTGGAGGAGGCTCCCGCGTGAGATCCCCGACACTTTTGTGAGGGAATTCGGTGAATGGAGTCTGGAAAACGGCGTGAAGGGTAAATACAGTGTTGTTCCATATCCGGCATGCACAGGCTGGGTGAGCAGGTTTATACCCGGGTGGACAGAGGCAGAATTAAGGTCAAGCCTCGATCTGATAAGGGAGATCATTGTGCCTAACTGGGATATTCATCCCGAAATGGTCAGTCATACCAGGGTTATTGATTTGAAAACCGGGCATCCTTATCCTTATGCAAAACCCGAGTACATGGAGAACTGGGAGTGGAGCCAGAAAAAGAGTGCAGACGAGCTGGCCGCCTATCAGGCCTATGCCCTCAGAATACTGAAAGAAGCAGGACTGACCTGTGAAGGCCTCACCACACCGGGCGGGTATGGCGGACGAAACCAGAATAACCTTGCAATAAGTACCCTCCAGGCTGTAAGGGATGTTTACGGGGCTGAAATACCTCATTATTTCCGCGATCTATTCACCGAAAAGGGAAGGAGTGTGGCTCCTCAGGTTCTGTATCCTTCGGGACTGGAGGGACCCGATCCTCAGTGCGTGGTTTCCATACTAGGCTGTACAGGCGACTGGTTCGGAGGATGGGATGGTCTTGTGCCAGGAAATGTTGACAGGTTCATAACTGCTGACCTCAGCGGAGGGAGAATGGTTGAGGTGATTGACAGCGGGGAGCCTGCAATAATGGTTTGCCACTGGCCGGGGATTTATTATAATGGCGAAAAACTGGGATTCAATATCCTGAAGGAGATCAAAAAGCGGCTGGACCGGAAGTATGATAATCTTATATGGATGAAGTTAGGTGAGATATCCAGGTACTGGGCAGCAAAGGAGCTGACCACGGTTACAATGCAGAAGAATGTTATGGTTTTGAAAGCACCGTTTGCAACCCCTGGTTTTACCGTTAAGATCAATACCTCACTGAGAAATCCGCGCATCAGAATGGCAGGAGGGGAGAAGCCTCTTGAAAGGGTGAAAGAGAAGAAGGCCCTTAAAGAGGGGGCATGGTTTTCGGACAGGACCGGGTCGATCGTTTGTTTTGGTCTGGAGAAGGGAGTGAATGAGGTTGTAATAAGTTGATGAAAACAGATTTAACCAAGGAGTTATACGGAGTTACGCGGAGCTTTCAGAGCCACTTCTTAACCATCTAATTACAAGCTGCTTAGTAGCGATCTATTATAAGCTGTCAACTTTTTTTATTGATTTTATCCCCAGTTTATTCAGCAGATCTTCAGACCATTTGTACGATCCGGGCATATCGCCCATAAAAATTACTTCCGCCGGTGCAAGCAATGCAGGCAGCTGGTAAACATCTGTAATTCTAAGGCAGTTAAGTATTTCTACGGCTGCGCCTCTTCCATCAGGACTGCTTCCGGCATCCTGGCTTTCCGGAGGATTCTTCAGGATGATTGTTTTGCAATTTCCATCCAGCAAAGCGGCATAAAGTGCAACAACGCCCATTTCATCCCTTGCAGCGACTCCAACCGATCCGGGATCGACGCCTGCAAGGGTGCGGCAGAATTCAATTGCACGCAGGAGGTCGTAAACCTGCATCGAAGCCAGGGTCCTTCCTGTCCATGCCGATGCGCGACGTACATGCCACTGAAGGCTGGGGTCCCATCCGAACTCACCGACTCCCCTAACTTCAAAGTAAGCGACGTTCCACTCATTACTCAGACCGGAGATAAATCTTTCAGAATCATAACGGTTTTCGTTGCTGTTTTTCAGCACTATCATCAGAGGCTTTTTCTCAGAAGGATCGTTCCTCCAGCGCAGATCGATTTTCAGGCGCCACCCTTCCTCGGAGACGAAACTGTAGATATCGCTGCCGTGTGAGGCCCTGTCGAGTGTACGAAACACCAGTGAGGAATCAAATGAGGGAGGATTCTCCGAGAAGGCTCCGAAGCTCTTGGACCGGAGGAAATCAATTACTTTGTTTCGATGAGCGAAGAGCCCGTTTTCCGTTGGGATCTCCGGTGCATATGCAAGGGCAACGAATGAATCCTGTATTACGGTAGTACGGTCACCGGGAGGCGGTCCGTCGACATATACTTTCAATTCCTCTGCAGATAACAGACTCTCCGGCAACTGATCAATATCACCAGCTTCTTCGGGTGATATATCTTTACCCATCAGATGTTTAATGAAGAATGCAAAAATCCCGGATCTCGACATATAGTGATATGAATGACCTCCCGGTGTTTCAATATACTCAATATTCTCCGCGGCTCCGTGAAGTGAATAAATTCTCTTAAGGTCGTTATGGATCTCCCTGACCGATTCAACCCTGTTAAGTCCGTCGCGATCCGACTGACCAATAAGTAGAGGCCTGGGTGCGATAAGGGCACCGATATCCTGGAAATCTCTCTGAAAGGTATTGATGTGCATCATGCAATCGCAATGGCCGTCGATGGTGCGTGTTGTTATCTGTGCCCCGAGTGTGCTTGCCCCGCAGACAGGGGCAATAACCCTGACGCGCGGGTCGGCAGCACCAAGGAACCAGCTTATTGCTCCGCCTCCTGAGATTCCCGTAACCCCCATCCTTTGTTCATCAACCTCTTTTCTTTTTGCGAGGAGGTCAAGGCCCCTGATAGCATTCCATACCTCAACTCCTGCAGGAGTGTAACCCCTGCTGTACCAGTTGAACCATCCCCTTGCATAGCATCCCCAGTGTTCCCCCCAAACTTCGCCGTACTGTATTGTTTCAACTATGAGACAAACAAATCCCAGCCGTGCAAATTTCGCAGGGTGTGTCTGATAATGAACCTTCTGTGTATGGGAGTGACCGCATACATAAATGACTGCAGGTGCCGGCTCCGTTATATTGTCGGGGATATAAAGGTTGGCCGGAACATAAAGGCCCGGAAGAGACTCATAAAAAAGTTTCTCTATCCGGTACCCGTCTCTCTGAAGAGTGCCGGTTATTTTCACATTCAGGGGAGGTCTCTCCGCGGCCAGGGGCATATCCTGCAGGCTAAGCATCTCTGTCAGCTCTGAATAACGATCCGGCCTGATCTTTGACCAGTCGTTCAGGCTCCTGATCTCTTCCAGGGATGATGCAGTAATATCACAGGCGGCCTTCATAAGATATTGCCGGATGTTATTTGACTCTGTTCCCTGAGAAGTCTCGATACTCTTATTTCCTGAACAGGAATAAATCAGCATAAAAACTGCTGACAATAAAAAAATGGATAAATCTCTTTTCAATTTGATGTTATTTAATATTAAATAATTCTTGTGCCAACTGTTTTCTGCCTCTTTTGGCTCAGAGCTCAGAGCTCAGTGCAATAATTTGCCAACATATACCTTGTCCGTTTCAGGCCAATCTGCTATGCCTTAAGGGCATCCCTGTTCTGATAGATCTTTGTGACGGCTTTCACAATATCATCCATATCGCTTCTGCTTCCCAGAAGCATGCTCTGTGAGAATATGACAGCCTCGCTGCTTAGCTTATCGTTACCGGGCAGGACATTCTCCTCGCGCCATTGTTTAAGCCGCAATTCGGGGAAAAGCCTTTTATAACCCCTGGAGTTAAGCTGTTCTTCAATGAGTCCTTCCCTGTTCAGGGGTCCGTACCCGCTGCTGCAGGGTATGCCTTCTGCACTGAGTGCACGCAAAAACCTCTCCCTGGGAGCATCGTTGAAATGTTCTTTAACGTATCTGAAAGGATAAAGGTGGTATGCCGAACGGGTCGCTCCGTTCGCAAGTTTGTAAGGTACTATTCCCGGAATCTTTCTCAGTTGCTCATCGAGGTACAGGGCATTTGCCAGCCTGGTATCGGCATCTTTCTGAATACGTTTCATCTGAGACAGGAGGATCAGTGCCTGGATTTGCTGCATCCTGAAATTGGTGCCCGCAACAGGGTAGGAGCTTGTTCTTGGTACACTGCCATAAGGCCTGCCGCAGTTATGAATTGACTGGCATTTGTCCATGAAAGCTTCGTTATCGCTGATAATGGCACCTCCTTCACCTGCCGGAAGATTCTTCGAATTCTGAAAGCTGAAGCACCCTGCATCGCCAAGAGATCCCGCCTTTTTGCCCCTATACTCAGCAAGCCACGCCTGGCAGGCATCTTCAATCACCCTGAGGTTATGCTTCCGGGCAACAGCATTTACAGCGTCCATATCGACAGGCAGTCCGTATATGTGAACAGGAATTATGGCAGTTGTCCTTTCCGTAACACGGGCTTCAATTTTTGACGGATCGATAAGGAATGTCTCCGGATCTGTATCCACGAACACAGGCAGGGCCTTATTCATAAAGATGACATTATACGAGGCAATAAAGGTAAAGGGAGATACGATCACCTCGTCGCCTGCATCAACCCCCAGAGCTTTGAGAGAGGTAATAAGGGCTGTTGTTCCGCTGGCTGTTGCCAGGCATCGTTTGGTGCCCATCAGTTCAGCATATTTGCTTTCAAACTCGGCAATGAATTCTCCGTTGCCTCTCCACCACCTGCCCGTACGCAACATCTCGGTAATGCTCTTTTCGGCGGTTTCATCCCAAACCGGCCATGAAGGCCACGAAGCCTGACGGATCCTGGGACCACCGACCAGGGCGAGCTTATCCTGTTCTTTGCCGGCAATCGCAAAAGGCGCAAATGGCAGGCTCACCACCGATCCCAGTGTGCCGGCCGCAGTAATCGTGATTGCCTGCCGCCTGGTGATTTTTCTCTTTCCCATAATGATATTTTTTACTCTGAAACTCTGAAACTCTGAAACTCTGAAACTTTGGAACTTTGGAACTTTGGAACTTTGGAACTTTGGAACTTTGGAACCTTGAAACCATTATGTAATTGTTGAATTTACTGTTTTTTCAAAACAAATCGAATATTTTCGGTATAAAGACCAATCCGCCGACGATTGCGGAAATAATTGCCGAAACAAGTACTGCCGCAGCCGCATAGTCCTTCGCTTTCTTGATTTTCTCATTCCTGACGTCTACGAAATTATCGCCGATTGCCTCAATTGCACTGTTAACCAGCTCCGCGATGAAAACCATTCCTATAACGATTGTGATGAGCATCCACTCGGCACGGCTGATTCTGAATAGTAATCCGGCAACTATGGCTATTGCGGCTGCCACAAGATGTATCCTTGCATTGTGTTCTTCCCTGACGACTGACCACAACCCGTTCAATGCATACCTGAAGCTTTCGATACGTGACCTTAAGGTGAATTTCCGCGGTTCCATTTTCCGGATCAGGGTTATGGATTAATTCTTACTAAAGTTGCTATTACAAATTTACATAATCCGGGAAATTTCCTGCCGGAATTCGGGTATAAAGAAACGGACAAAGCCTGATCAGGGCTTCTTATAGTTCTCTATCAGGACTATGCGGGGGTAGCCGATTGCTGCAAGTTCGGGGTAAAACATATAAGTCTGTTCGCGGGTATAGAATCCTGTTACTATTACATAATAGTTATCCCAGCGGGAAACGATATCCACAGGCAGGTTCAGCTTGCCGGTGATTCTCTTCTGCGCCCTGAGGGCCTGGCCGCGGTTGTGGAATATTGCCACCTGGAGAGCCACAGTGGGTTCAGACGGCAATACTGAAACAGCGAGTTTGTTAATGTCGGGCCTGAACCTTGTGATATGGGGATCAATTTCCCTGTTCCACCTGAGGTGTTCGAGTGAAATATCGTAGCGGATCAGCGGTAGTTCTTTGACAGGTTCCGGAGCTATTGGTGCGGTCCACGAATCCTTCATTTCAAAACGTCCTATAGCCGGCAGCTGGCGTTCGATCGCATCCACAACCGGCCTGTCAAGGAATGGAGGATTCGCCAGACGTAGCTTATAGTACCTGTCATCGAAGATCCTGGTCGAAATAACAGTTGAAACTGAATCTGCCTTTTCTGCGAGCACCCTTTTCTCCTTCATTGCAATCTGCCTTATTATCCAGAGCTCATTGAATCCGTTTTTATTCAGTATCCCGGCAATCCTGTCAACTTCGTCGCGGGTCGGAAGATCAACAACCCGAACCCTGTAGTAATCACCATCGACAGTGATCTGTACTTCTCTTCCGACCATATCCTCAATCCTTTTGCGGAAGCCTTCGGCGTACGACCGCTGTTTGAATGCACCTATCTGGATTGCCCAGGTGTCTTCTGTTATAGTATAAACCTCCTCTGTAATCTCATGCAGTATCAGCCATGTGGTATCTTTTTTAACAGCCGGTTCTTCAATGACGGGAATTTCAATTATCACCGGTTCTTCAGGTGCAACCACGGGAACAGTATCAACCTTTGTCATTCTTAGTGTGAAATCAAGTCCGTCGACAAAGTCGCCGTCAATACCCGGCTTAATTTCAAAGTCAATGTATTCCGGTTCCGAGGCCATATCAAGCTTTCTCAGCTGTGATGTATCAGGATTTACCCTGTATCTCCCTGCCGGCAAACCCAGGAAACTGAAATAGCCGTCATCTTCTGTCAGTACCCTACCCGCAGGTTTTTGTGTCTCAGAGGAGAAATTTATGATTATCCGGCCAAGTCCCCTTGCGGTGCCATCCTTTTCGAGTGTGACCGTACCGGAAGCCTCTCCTGCAATCATCACCGGTACTTCAACAAGCTTAAGTATGTTGGGGTCGACGGTAACACTGTAGGTTTGTTTCACAAGTCTCCAGGAGATGTTTTCAAAGCTGTTCGGATCGAGCTCGATGAAGCAATTGGTATATGGTTCGAGTCCAAGGATGCGGATTGTTGTGTCGCGGTCGTCCCTTTCAATTCGCCCTCCCATAGCCCTCAGCTTAAGTCCGGCAGCTTTTGGCTCGCCCGGATCCATTTTTCCGTTGGCGTTGAGGTCGAAGAATGCAATAACCGAGATTCCTCCCTTACCTACATTGGTCCTGTTATCAGTGCCCAGGTACTTGGTCCTGCCATCGTTTATTAAGCTTCCCCGGGCATACTGAACGAATGTTGTCTTTCTGTCGGCCTGCCTTATTGAAGCCCCTGCCTGCGCGAACGAGAAGTCGTAACGGAAACCGAGTTCTGCCAGTCTGAGAGAACTGACAAAGTTCTGTTCGTACGAAAGGTTAAGGAATGCCTTAGTTCCGATGTATTTTTCTATACCCACCCTGGCTGAGAGGAACTCATTCCTGGTATATGAATACTGGGTCTGAGGACGCAGGGTGATTCTTCCCGGAAGTCTGTAGGCAAGCGATAGATTGCTGTATAAATATGGATCCTGACCGCTCAGCAGTAATGCAAAAGTTGTAAGGTTTGCGCTGAGCTTGTTCAGCGACCCCGACATTAGCCATTCACCTGTGGTATATTGGGTAGATGGAAAAACTATCTGGTATAGCGAAAGCCGCTGGTAGGTCGAGAATCGCCCGAAGCGTAATGGCATGGAAACCATTGCTTTACGTTCCTCCAGGTAGTTGTATCTGATAGCTTTCTGATCTTTATCGTACCATGTATAGTTCAGGTCGAACTGAAGGTTGGAGGGGAGACGGTAGGAGAGAGTGCCTTTAGCTCTTACTTTCCAGGCGTATTCACCCGTCAAAAGCAGATTGTTAGTTATTCTGACTGAAGTATTGATAAAAGGCATGAACGGAGCAGAGGTTATTGACGACAAATACTCTGCCCCTCCCCCCACGGTGATGCTTCTGGTAAGGCCGTATTTCAGATCAGCTCTTGAGAACCTGCTTGCCAGTGTATCCTCAACAATCCCAGCACTCACCCTGTACTCCATTGTTTTGTGCGGCAGGAAGTTGAAGGGTATGTTGATATTCTGCTCCTTTGTCCTCTCTTCTCCCCAGGGACCGTAAAACTTAAGTCTGACCATAGAGTTGCCGTAAACCAGTGGTACCTCAAACTTGAAGAAACCTGATGCGTCAGCTTTAACATAGTCTACAAGGATATTATTCACATAGAGTTCGACGATCCATCCGGGTTCGGTAATGTCGCTGAGAGTGTAGGATCCGAATGATCTCCTGTATGTGGTCGGGGTATTGGTCAGCTGCACCCCGATAACAGGATTGTATATTGTTGAAAGGGCATTGGTGGCTATTTTACCGGCCATGACCTGCCGGAGTGGTGCAAAATCGTTGTTCACGTACCGCCAGAGGTAATACTGCTGTTTTTCGCTGAACGGACTTAAAGTATTGTAATTAAGTGAAGCAGTTGCCTCTCCTCCGGCTATCATTGCTCCAAGGTTAAGGTTGAGCCTGGCATCTGATCTTCCTCCGATCTCCTCACTGGCAACCACCGACCAGTCAGCCATACCGAACCTGAACATCGGATAGGTGCGTCCCACATTCGTGTCGGCCACTAACTCACCCTTAAGCCTTGTTAGGTTGCGGCGCATCTCCTCAAGCCGCATCTCACGGATAAGAGGCAGCTCAAGCTTGCTGGTAACAGTAACAGAAAGGCTCCGGAAACTGAATGTGCAATCGAGGCCGAACACTCTTCCGAAATAAACAGAGCGTAAATAGAGGTTGGATTCTGTCCTGAGAAGATCTCCCGGCTCAAGGGTGAAGGTTTTATTCTCGTATGATATAATGTTTTCTATACGGCTTATAACATATTCAGCCTCGGGATTTATAAAGAAGCCCGTTATAGTTTCAAGACCGGTTGAAGGGGTGTTCCGTATCCTTAAAAAATCAAATAGATCGGTAACGGGCAGGTAGAGGTCAGTTCCCCTGATTACTGCATCAATCTCTCCCGCTCCTACTCGCGGGATCTCAAGTCTGATCGATATTTCATCGTACTCCTGCTCCTCCTGCGCCTGCAGACTGAGAGAGCTCAATACCAGAAGAAAGGAAACCGTAAAGAAACAGAAGGGATTCAAAACCGCATACAATCTCCGTGCTGGTCTCTGAACGGGGTATGCAGTCCTGAATTTCATATTTGTGCCTGCTCAATAATTGTTCTTCTTTATTCCTGTATAAAAGTGATATCGAATGTTCCGCTGTAACTACCCGGCGGATTTGCCGCAGGAGTTCCGACGGTAAGGGTACCTCCCAGATTGAGTTGCATTGGACCGGACGGAAGTACAAATGGTGAAGAGGGACTGGAAGGACCAACGTTGAGGGTAAGGGTCCCTCCGTTGCTTCCTGTCAGCAGGACAGGGGGACCGGTCAAAATGGAGTATACTGTTCCCGGACGGCCTGTAAGCCTGAACTGTGCGGCGGAAAATGGTATGCCAAGGCCTAAAAGAACAACGTCCCCTGTCGCCTGGCGCGCGCCGGCGGTATTAATTACCACTGTCCCGCCAGCCATGTAGTGATAAAACGCTCCGAAGCCCAGATCCTGCTCAAGAGTTACGTTCAGGGGTCTTGGAGGGGGCTCCTGCCCGCGCAGTTCCATTGAAGACAATGTAACAAGCAGCAACAGCATCATAAGAATACGCAGCTTTATACATAAGTTTATTATATAAGTGGCCTTCTTCATTGGTTAAGGATAACAATTCTGCGGGATTCTTTTCTTTTTGATGTATAAAATGTTACAAGGTAGAAGCCATCCTTAAGCCCTGGATAAAACTCCATTAGGCCCGGGTCGTTTACCTGCCAGGTGCGAAGCACTCTTCCTGTGAGATCGTGTAACATTAGCCTTCCTTTTTCACCGGGTTCAAAATTAAACTCAGCCCTTAGTATTCCTCTGGAGGTATACACTGAGAAGAATCTTTCAGATTCAGGATCCTTATCAATTCCGGTTGGTGTCGATATAAGGTTAAGGACAAATCTTCCGTGGTATTCACCTGAGGCAAGATTGACCCTGTACTCATTTCCCGGACGGAGGTCATGTTCTTCTCCCGTGGCCAGATCAGTGAGGGATATCCTTGTGCCTGGTGCCAATTCTTCGGCTTTACTGACCCTGAAAGTCACATATCCCTCTTCGTACAATCTTAACCCGAGAGGAATGATGTAATCATTATCAGCACTAACAGGCAAGGCATTTATCGAGAGCTTCTTCCCGCCGGGAATCACGGAATAAAGATTTGTGCTGCTGAAGTCAGTATTCATGAGCTTTAGTGCATCGAGCATCCCGTCGAATTCTGGTGTCGCCTTATCGTCGAAGTATATGACCAGTGGATCGGCGGATGCAGGATTGTCTGAGAAAGCAGAGGTAACCCTTAAAAGAGGCCGGGGAGATTCCTGATCCGACTTTACGAATGAATGGGTGAGGTCAGTTATTCTAACGCTGTTGTCAAGGCCCAGTGTCGCAGTAACGGGAAAAACGCCATCGGAAACATGAACAAAGAAGCCCTGCATGGAGGGGATAATATTTGTGGCAAGTCCGTCGCTTGAAACCCCGTTAATATAGGTGCTGTAGGTACCGCCATATTCATCGGTCGTGCTTGCACTGAAAAAGTAGAGTGCGTTGTCGATATTTATTTTTGTCCAGCCCGAAGGTGCATTCCAGTCAATAGGAGAAGGGTACGGATTACCTGCCAGGTTGAACCCCAGGGTATAGGGGTTATTGTTATTGTAAAGAGTTTTTGAGAGAGGTCCGTTATTTACTATTCCCGTAACATCGGTTGTTGCAGGATCTGACCCGGCTCCGAAATTAACTGCATATCCCTCAAGGGGATTAAGAATCCCGGAAGCATCGGTATATTTCACCCAGCCCGAAGCAGGGTTTCCTCCGACCAGCCTGTTCTCATCGTATCTGTAGAAGTTTGGGAATGAAGCAGTCAGGTCCATGTCATCCCCGAATTCTCCAACTGTTGCGGCCTGGAAGGGGGAGCTGAAGTATTTATAGCCGAAGGCAGAGGGGAGATAGCGCTGCATTGTAACATTACCTGTAACCTCTCCGCTTCCGGATCCGTTAATAAGGGCTGTCTGTGAAGATGCTGAAAGGAGCGTCAGGTTACCGTCAGAGGCAAGGGTGCCGGCATTCACTGTCAGTATGCCACTGATATTCAGGGTTCCGGTCAGAGAAACGCCTGAGGCATTATTGACGACCAGGTTATTAATTGTGTTACCGGTAAAAATGTCTGGCCCGATCACCTGGGCTGATGAACCGTTCAGTTCGATAGTGCCGGTTAAAGCATCTATATTAGAATATCCTGTTATACTTCCGGCAATAAAAATAGTGTTGCCTGAAATGGTGAGTGATGATCCACTTTCCACTGTCAGATCGTTAACATAGGCATCTGCTCCGGTACTTATAACAGGTTTATTAGCCACATCGGGGATATTTACTATTGAGGTTGAGACTGGAATATATCCGCATATCCAGTTACCTGGCTCATTCCAGTCGGTGCCAAGAGATCCTGTCCAGGTATTATCCAGCGTTATGATCAGAGTTGCCGGATTGCTTGGCAGGGGTGAAGTGCCGCACGGGCCGGAAATAACACATCGGTATGTATTACCATTCGTTGCTGTTCCCGGATTTGTAAGTGTTAGCGAAGAAGTTGTTGTTCCACTATAAATACCCCCATCAGAAATATTCACACCATCTTCCTGCCACTGGTAGCTCAGATTGTAACCTGTAGCTTCCACCTCAAAAACGGCATTATTTCCGTTGCATATGGTCAGTGCCTCAGGGTGCGAAGAGATATTAATACTACTGTAAACGATGAGGGAGACAACTGTGGCCGGACTTTCACATCCGTTAATTGTTTGTGTGACATAATATGTATATGTGCCCGCAACTGTTATTCCGGTTGCAAATGGAGAACCCGTACCTGCAACGGTGGTAAGGGCTTCGTCGCTGTACCATATGAGGTTTGTTCCTGATGCAACCAGGTCTGCAATGTTAGTTACACAACAATCAACGTCAGTGGCTGAAGGAGGTGAAGGTACCGGAGTGACAGTGATATTCTTTATTGCGCTGTTTGAGCAGCCCAAAGCGTCCGTATATATATAGGTAATCGTATGGGGTCCCGGTCCTGCTTCTGAAGGATTGAAATTGGTACCGCTCACGCCCGTTCCACTGTATGTTCCTCCCAGGGGCCAGCCTGAATCGAGCACATAGATTGCCTGGCACTCTCCAGCCGACAGAAGCTCACTGTTAAGCTCTTCTGGCCCAAGTGTAATAAAACCGGCAGGGTTATTCTGATTATTATATTCGGTGAGTATCCACCCTGATGATTTGGGACTCATTGAAAATCTGGGCTCATCGAGATTTGCAGCGAGATATTCACCATTATTATAACGACCTATATTTCCCTCTGTCGGCATGGCGGTCTGGGGGGCCACCGACGAGCTGTTCATCAGAACGCCATCGATATAATATCTGCTGGTGGTTCCGTCATACGTGTAAACATAGTAATGCCAGTTATTTATGGAAGGAGAGGGACCTGCGTTGGCAAGTATCTCACCACCCCATTTCCAGGCTACTGCATTGCCACCCCTGAATCCAAGCTGGATGGCAGAGCTTGCTCCTGCATTTTGAAAAGAAATAAGGTTTCTGTTACCCGAGGGAGCAGCCGTGTAATATGCCCAGATGCTTATGGTCTGGTTATTGTTATTGGGGACCAGGCCATTGGTGGTGACCTGTATGTAGGAATTCGTGCCGTTAAAACCTCTTGCACCTGCAATTTTGCCTGTAACATTTGTTGTGTTGCTGTTGGTGCCGTTGTTTGAATTGACCGTTGCGTCGGTGTAATCTGTTCCATTAAGGTGCCACACACCTTTGTAGCTGCTTTTCCACACGGTCTTTACTGACGGGTTTGCTGATACGACCGGATTTCCGTAAAGCATCCTGATCGTGGTGGATGAGGTGTGAGACAATACCGGGATCCTGACCCATGCCACATATTCTCCGGTAGCAGGATCATAGTATTCCAATTGGTGGTCCAGTTTATTTGAATCCTCATCGGTAAAGATTATGTCATAACCGCTTGAATTATACACATGTCCGCCATTGGCCGTTGTGCTGAGAGACGAATTTGTAAAGCTGATCAATGCGGGGAAATCTGTAAGGTCCTCACTGCCTGATGCTGCATTTAATATTACATCCATTGAATAGATGTAACCCAGGGTAACCTCCGGAAGGCTAATGTTAAGGGTTGCGCTGTTACTGGTGGCCGTATAGCCGAGAGGATCGGTAGCTATACATCTGTAAAGGTAACCGTTCATTGTCCCGTAGGCACCTGATATTGATAGATTGGCAGTTGTGGCGCCGCTGTAAATGCCCCCATCGGATATATCCGCAAATCCGCTGCCGCTATCTTCCTGCCACCTGTATGTTAATGGTTCTCTGCCGCTTACCGCGACCGTGAATGAGGCATTGCACCCGGTGAAATCTGTGGGCTGTGTCGTAAACCTTGGATGAGGTTTTCCTATGGAAAGATCTGTTGTTACTGTTGATATTCCGTTCATACCGGTCCGGGTTATCTCGGGACTAACCACTGTGCCATGGGTACCGTCAAGAGTAAGTGCTCCCCCGTTAGTCCTTTTCATGATCCTTGCTAGGGCATCCACATCGCTGAACCCAGCATAATTTAGATTTACAGTATAGTTGGTTGAGGCAAGTGAGTTCATAGCGGTCATGGTCCAGTAACCTGTTGTCTGACGGTCGTATATACCTGTGCCGCCATCATCTAGAGGCAATCCGCTTACACCAATATCCTCAGGTTTGAACTCTACAGCCAGTCGTCCTGACGTCAGGTTGGTAAAACGGATCTTAAGAGGATTATAACCTGATTCAGTACCCACAGGAAAAAGATAGTCGGTTCCTGTGGTATTGATTCCCCGGATAAGCCTTCCGATTATTGTACCTGCACTATATGACAGGCTTGCCGATAAGTTGTCGGAAAGGATAAGATCATAAGACCCCGTAATGATGTTTCCCAGGGTCATTGTCAGGCCTGAATTAAGGGTGACATTGCCCTGAAGAGTCTTATCACCGCCTCCCGAAATTGTAAGATTCCTGTAATTCTGGCTTGCAAAAACAGCCTGGTCTCCTGCCCGGTTATAGTTTATGGTGCTGGCAGCAGTTCCGGTTGTAAGTGTACCTATTGTATTTGATGCCCCTCCCAGATTAAGGGTGTGCGTCCTGTTACCGGAACTCATGTCGATTGTGCCGTTGCCTGAGAGGTTTCCTGATACGCTCAGAGCTCTTGCCAGAGTGGTAGTGAATGCAAGGGTTGAATTGGCGATATTCAAATCTCCGTTAACAACAACATCAACATTTGGCAGGGTTTTTATTCCGCTGTTTGATGTGTAGAGGTTATAATAGGCATGAGCTCCTATGTTCTGATTTGTGCCATAATAGTTCACGGTTGAAGTGCCGGCGGTAAATGCTGTAGGAGTAAATGATCCACCAACATTTATAACACTGTTATCAGACCCGGTGAGCTGACCGGTCGTAAGGTTACCTGTTACATTAAGAGTGCCTGACCCGGAAAAAGTAATGTCATTGCGGTTGACATTATCTCCCATTGAGATATTTCCATTGACGGTCAATGTTCCGTCAGATATTAAAACCCTGCAGTCCCTGTTATTGTGTCCTGAATTAGAGCTGGTTAAAGAAGAGCAGGATACTGATCCCGAATTAACGTATATCCCGTTTATTCTAAGCGCACCTACACCTGTGGGAGGATTAATAGAGATTGCCCCTGAGATATCAAGTACATATTCCCCTGAAAATTGGACAATGTTAGAGACAGTCTCCCCTGTGAATGCCAGATTGCCAATAGGGTTGGGTATATCCGCTGTGACAGAGACTGTTCGTCCTCCTACAATAGTGACTGTGCCGGCTCCTGCGGCAGCCCCCGGATAATCTCCGGCGGAGCAGTTAACCCAGGCTCCCCCGCTGCGTACCTGCCAGGTAAGATTTGAGTTCCAGTTTCCCGTTGCCCTTGTCCGGTAATCACCATCTGCCTGACCTTTGCCAGCCAGGGTAACAATAAGGAAAGTGACCAGCAGAAATGTTTTACAGATCAGGCCGGGCTTTATCATAGATGTAATTATATAATATGTAAGTTATCCGATACCCGGATCACCATCAACGAAGCTGCAGTTCAGCCTCAGCATATCTGACAGGTTTGACGTCGGAAGATGCCGAAAAGGT
>CAYRQY010000011.1:0-23057 GCA_964426435.1 uncultured Rikenellaceae bacterium
AGCGGCCTGTCAAACGCAATACTTTCAGTGAAATATGGTCTTCTGAAAAACAATGAAAAACGGTTCTTCATTTCATCCGGCATCGGTGCAAAGATCCCTTTTTCAACCGAACCCCAATCGCGCGACGGAGTTGAACTACCCGTTGAGGTTCAGCCGACCATCGGAGCTTTTGGAATGGTCTTACAGGGATTTATTGTTAAGGAGAAACCCGTTACAGGGACAAGATATTTTATTACCGGCAGGATGGAAATGAATTCAAGGAACAGGCGTGATTACAGGCTGGGTACATCCGTTACAACATCTTTTTTTATATCCAAACACCTGATGATGCCCTGGCTTAAGGGAGACTGGACGGCGATCCTGCAGCTGAGAAATGAGACGCGCGAGGCAGACAAAACCAGCACGGGAGTGAGAGAATCAACAGGAAGCACAATATTTTACCTGTCACCCCAGCTAAACAATTTCATCAATGAGAAATGGAATCTCTCACTACTGGCAGATATTCCGGTTTACAGGCATTTTAACGGTATTCAGCTTACCACGAAATTTGGCATTACACTTACGCTTGCAAGAGAGTTCAGTTTGTAATTACAGATATTTCCAACCAGGAATGAACAAAAATCTGGTCTCAAACGTATTTATACTGTTAATGACAAAAACCGATAATGATGAAAAAACAACTTACTTTAATTGTAACTTTCGTTATGGCTACCATGATGACATATGGACAGCAGTCGCTGGCTGTAGGGGATAAGGCACCCGGATTCAAGGCTACGGCCGATGACGGCTCAACCTGGGATGTAAAACAATATCTCGGCAAGAATTTTATTGTAGTCTATTTTTACCCGGCGGCAATGACCGGCGGATGCACAGCCCAGGCATGCGCTTACCGCGACCGCAAAAATGACCTGCAGGAAGCAGGAGCAGTTGTGGTAGGAGTCAGCGGAGATAAGGTTGAAGGTCTCAGACTTTTCAAGCTGGCAGAAAACCTGAATTTCCCGTTGTTATCCGATGAGAAGGGAGATATTGCCAGGGCATTCGGAGTTCCCACGGGAGATGGAGGGGCCATTAAGCGCACCGTAGAAGGTGTTGAGCATGAACTTGTAAGAGGAGTCACTGCCAGAAGGTGGACCTTTATAATAGGCAAGGACGGCAATATAGTTTACAAGAACGATTCGGTCAATGCCGGTAATGACACCGAAGAGGTTCTCAATTTCCTTTCATCACGTAAATAGAGGTTGGATCAACCACTGAGTTACGCGGAGTTGTTCACGGAGGAACATTAATCACCGCTCATTATCCATTTCTCCGGGAAGCTCGCAAGTGAAATATTCTTCACCGAAGGCTGACCTGCAGGGCCGGGAACCTGATTTGTGAAAGATACATGAAGCATTCCGCCGGATCCCTCAGTGATTGCCGGGTAATGAGCCCTGGTATCACTGCCGGGAATACCTTCGATAATGCTTTTGCGGAAAGGCCATGTTCTTCCTTCGTCCTGCGAGAGCCAGACGGATAAGCGATGTCTCCCAAGTTCGGTATCGTTATGAGCAAGGATCCAGTTCCCGCTTTTTGTCACGATGATATCTGCTCCGCTGCCCGGATTCGGGATATCGCTGTCCTCGACAATGCCCCATGTAAGACCGGTGTCATTCGATACGCTTCTCATCAGGCGCTTGGGAGGAGGGCCGTTATCGCGCATAAAGGCAACGATGGAACCCTCTTTCTGCAGCGCCAGGGCAGGCTGAACGGGTCCGGCACCGACAATGGGTTCGCTGAAACTCCATGATTCATCCTTCTCATCGAAGATCGCGATAAGAGAGAAGTCAAAGCCGTCAGAATAGAGCGGCAGGAGCATCTTCCCGCCCGTGAACAGCGGCTTGTTCCTGGTCTGCCAGCCAATCCTCCTCATAAGGGGATAACCAACCCTTGTCCTTATAATCTCTCCGTTTTCATCAATATCATTCCCGGCGGCCATCAGGCTTGTCCCTTTTGCTATGTCGAAATAACCCCTGAGTGCCTCGTCCCACATTTCCTGTTTTATCGGACCGGTGCCATCAGTCATGATGCTCCCGGCAGAGAGAAGGTACTGGTAATACTCCTCATATTTTCTCTTAAGGTTAAGGACGAAAGGATCGTTTCTGCCTATCCCGTCGGGAACACTGCCATCGGGTTTGACATGTATCATATCCTGCCATTTCCATTCCGGGGGACCGGCTTTCTGCATATAGTTTTCGCTGATCCGGTACTTTAGAAGCGACGATTCCCACTGGTATGCCATAACGGTGTACCAGACAAGCCACAGACGCGATCTTCCGTCGATGAAGACAACCGGGTTTATGTCGGGGAAACCTGGAACGTCGGCCATTATGAAGGGCTCGCACCATTCTCCGGATCTGTGATTAAGGCGCGATCCCATTATGGCAACATCATCGGCCGTCCTTTCACCGCTTCCCTGGAACCAGACAACCAGGATATCCCTGTTCGGCAGCTCGACAACAGAGGAACCGTGGCAATGCTGCGACTGGAACGGAAAAATATGTCCGACTCTGAGGGTGCCGTTTCCTGACTGATCATCAGATCTGCCCCCTGTGGTACACGATGTGACCATAAGGAGTGCTGGAATAATTGCATTCAGAATGTGGTGTTTCATTTTGGTAATTTTGAATAAATATAAACAAAAGGTCAGAATTTATATCTTTGAAAGAAAAGCCATGAACAAGACTAAGCAGATTTTCGCAATTATGGTTTTTATCCTGACGTGCCCCCTGATCATTGCTCAGGATATCGGCCTTCCCGAAGGTGTTGCTGTAAGAAAGATATGGAGCAACGAAAATCATAATGCGTTTACGTCCCTGATTTTTTTCAGGGGATCATTTTACTGTGCTTTCCGTGAAGGAGAGAATCATGTTTACGGAAGCGACGGAGTGGCCCGGATAATAAGATCGGGAGACGGAATAGCCTGGGAACCTGTTGCTCTGATTGCCAGAAAGGGATTTGATCTCAGGGATCCCAAATTATCGGTTACACCCGATGGCAGGATCATGGTTATTATCGGAGGATCGGTGTATAAGGAAAAGGAACTGCTTGGTCAGCAGACCCATGTTTCATTTTCAGACCATTCGGGAATTAATTTTTCCGAACCTGTTCCTGTCGCCCTGCCCGCGGAGGTGAGGAGTAACCGCGACTGGCTCTGGAGAGTCACCTGGCACAGGAAAACCGGATACGGGGTTGTATATCATAGCAGTCCTGAACGAACGATCTCTCTTGTAAAAACGAATGACGGGATTAATTATGAGCTTGTTACAAAACTTGAAATGAACGGTGGTCCTAATGAATCGACGGTGAGGATCATGTCCGGCGGGGAAATGATAATTATTGTCAGACGTGAAGAGGATAACAGGGAAGGGATGTTTGGCAGAAGCATGCCTCCGTATGGTGAATGGCAGTGGCGAAGCCTCGGGATAAGGCTGGGAGGACCTGATTTTATTGCTGTGAGGCGTAATCTTCTTGTTATGGGGACAAGGGTTTATGATGAAAAAGGGAACTTCACCGCGATCTTTGCAGGTGACAGAAGCGGTAATTTCAGTGAAATAATCACATTACCCTCTGGCGGAGATAACAGTTATCCGGGATTTGTTTACAGGAAGAACCGGTTGTATGTCTCTTATTATTCTTCCCATGAGGGGAAGGCCTCGATATATTTTGCAGAGATCCCGGCAGGATTGGTCTATACCCGGGATTGATCAATCGTTTAGTTTTACATATTCTTCCGACTCGAGGAACACAAGTGACTCTTTTAAGATTTCCCCGTGATCGCCGGTGGCATAGATCTTTATGCCGATATTCGGAATAACATCCTGCTCAATTGAGGATATCGGAAGAAATGCATCCTTGATATCGTCAAAATCATTAATCTCGTCATAGTCCTCTACAGGCAGGTAGAGATGGATAATCAGCGTAAACTCCGGTTCCTTTATCTGCAACAGTGTTTTAATAATTTTTGTAAGCCAGATTGCCGAAGTGGTATTGTAGTATTCAAGGTTGAGCCTCAGATTGGTAATCGGTCTCGGACTGACGATATACTCTTTCATCCAGCTCATCACAGGCTCATAGATCTTTGCAGTGTTTTCGGGGATCGATTTTCCGTAGAAAATCAGATCACCGGTAAGTGCATTAAGGTCTATCTGCGGTGTTTTCGGAGTCTTCTCAATAAATAATTCCTCAATCATTTTATTCCCCTTTAGGCAATCAGTAGATTACCGGTTAATTCCTTTCCAAATCTAGGCTTAATTATCAAATTACCAGCAGATATTTGTCAAATATAGAGTGCCACTTGTCAAAGATAGTGGCCGTTCGTGTAAACAGACACCTGATTTCGGGAAAATGACCTTCATGTTTTCCGGCTTACCCATCATTTCAAACAGGTGCGGGATTGCGAACATTATTGTCTGACATTTGTTTCTTGATTTGGGTAAGGGTTAGTAATGTTTATCGCAAACCAGGACCAAATGTTAAAATTTTGACTCATATTACAGGATTTCTTATTTTGCAATTATTAATAAAAAGGAGAAGAGCAATGAAGAACAAGCTGGTTTTAATGGCATTTATATTACTGGCAGCAGCCAGCACGCTGGCAGGCCAGAGGAGCGGCAGGAACATAACCATAACCGGTTACGTTGTTGATGAGAATTATCAGCCTGTTTCCGGGGTTGTTGTAATGACCAATGACACAGAAGCAAAGGTTATCTCGACAAAAGATGGTTTTTACAGGATGAGAATCAAACCATCGGAGCAGACAATACTCAGTGCAGCTTACTTTACACCCGACGGGGAACCGATTACGGTTGAACAGCCTTTCGCGGGAAATCCGAGGATCAATTTCACTCTTCCAGTTTCAATACTTGATCTTCAGGCATACAAGGATTTTTTGGGTGCCAGGGAAAGGAAAGTTGATATCGGCTATTCCTCCATAAATAAGAGAGACCTGACGGGCAGTGTAAGCAGTCTTGACAACAGAAATTCAAGGTATGGAGTCTACACTTCAATCTATGAGATGCTCCGCGAAGTTCCGGGAGTTATGGTCAGGGGAAGCGATATCCAGGTTCACGGGCCCACATCGAGGAACCTGAGCACCCAGCCGCTTTTTATTGTGGATGGCAATTATGCGAACACCATAAGCCACATCAGCCCTATTACGGTAAAGTCAGTGGAGGTCCTGAAGGGTTCCTCGGCATCCATTTACGGGGTAAGAGGAGCAAACGGGGTGATAATAATCAACACCATCACCAATCCTGAATAGTCCGCAGAGCTGATTACCTGTGGAATCCGCTGGAGAATACTTTCAGCACTTACGGAAGGGCTTTCATTTTTAAAGCAAAAGGGGTGTTAACGGCAACACCCCTTCTGCTCCTGATTCTTAATTCAGATTATTTTATAATCTCCACAACAGCATACCTTGATATCTTCCAGAACTCATTCGGATCTTTTATCTCGATGCCGGCGATCATATTCTCGCCTTCTGCTATAATCTCATAGGATCCGGTGGGATGACTGGTAATTAATTTCGCATTTTTTGAGTTCACAGGTATCATCCTTGTTTCCGTGATATCTATCCTTGTAAAGAGACTGTCGGGGGAATCATCGATCAGGGCTTCCCTTCTCCCCAATCCTAGAAATCCACCCTCTTTAGTGACTATTCCCTTTTCTTTCAGGTCTTTGTACGTGCCGAAGGCGAGATAGGCCTTGTTCATCTCCTCTGTCTGACTGCTGATAGTCTCAGTCTGTTGGGTGACGGTAATGTGCAGTTCAGTCATCTGGTTATTGAGCTGCCCGATTTCGAAATCCTTTTCAACAAGCGCCAGTTTCAGTCCTGATATTTCTTCCTCGCGCTGGAGAATAGAGGCTTCAAGGTTAGCGATCATGTTTTTCAGGCCGGTAATTTCTGTTCCTGATTTCTTGAGCTGGGCACTCAGCTGGGCGATCCTCTTTTTGTTATTATCAAGCAATGTATTGATAAGCCTTATGTCTTCAAGTATCTGCTCCTTCCTCTCCTTTGAGAATTCGGTATCGGACGATCTTACCGAAATAATGTCCTCCTTTTGCTTGATCACGTTGAGGTCCTTCTCGATCTGATCAAAGACCATTAGCCACGAATTGATGGTTGAATCCCTGGTGGTCATCTGGAGTTCATAGGAGACCCTTTGATCCTCCATCAGGGCAATCTGCTCATTACGCTCTCGCGAATAAGACGAGTAAACAAGAATCCCGGCTGCTGCAAGTACGATAATACTGATTACCGCAGTAATAAGAGATCCTTTGGTGAGACCCTCTTTTTTTGCTTTTTTGACATTATCCCTCATGGCGTTCCTGTCATCCATGGAAACGGGATCATTTTTTTCATCATTTTTCATAGTTTTCCTCCTGTTTTGGTTATAGACTGATAAAACTCTATTTAACTTTTATCAGTTTATTCCAAAAGAGATGCCTGAAGCGGTTGACAGATGTAATCTATTAACAATTAATGGATTAGAATTTCAGGCAAAAGCGGCTGAATTTTCATTTTAAGAAAATCATTCCAATTTTGAGAAAAAGCTTTAAAATCACTGATAAGAATTTCGTCAGGATGCAACAATATTTGAAAAGAATGGCCGGCTCAGTTCGGCTCTTTTTCTTCCTTCAGGATCCGGTAGATTGTTGAGACTCCTATATCGAGTTCCAGGGCTGCTTTCCTAATATCGTTATTGTGTTTGTTCAATGCAGCTTTTATGATCTTTCTTTCATATTCACGGAGGGTAAGTCCTTCGCCGGTGACGGGCGACAGTGGCGCACTCATGTCGAGCACGATATCTCCGGGTTCAATTATATCTTTGTCTGAGAGGGTGACGGCGAGTTCAATTACTGATTTCAACTCTCTAACATTCCCGGGGAAATGATAGTTCATCAGTTTTTTTTGTGATTGTTCCGATAACTTTTTAAGTGGAACACTGTTTTCTTCACAGAAGGTCCCGATGAAATGCCATGCGAGTATCAGGAGATCATTTTTCCGGGCGCGTAACGGAGGTAATTCAATTGGCAAGCCTAACAGCCTGTAATACAGATCTTCCCTGAAATTTCCCTTGCTCACCTCCTCTTTCAGGTTTTTATTTGTGGCTACAATGATACGGCAGTCGGTCTTAACCGGTTTGTTACTTCCTATCCGTACAATTTCCTTCTCCTGCAAAGCCCGCAACAACTTTGACTGCAGATTCAGCTCCATTTCACCTATCTCATCAAGGAAGAGAGTGCCGCCGTCGGCTTCCTCAAACCTGCCTGTCCGTCTGGAAGCTGCTCCGGTAAAGGCACCCTTTTCATGACCAAACAGTTCACTTTCTATAAGTTCGGAAGGAATTGCTGCAATATTGACCGGGACAAAAGATTTATTGCTGCGCCTTGAGTTGTAGTGTATGGCTTTTGCCACAAGCTCTTTCCCGGTGCCGGTCTCCCCGGTTATTATAACATTGATGTTCGTGCCAGCAGCTTTCTCAATCAGTTCGTAAACCCCTTTTATTGCGTCACTCTCTCCGAGAATCGTCTTTCCAAAGCTGTATTTTTTGCGGATTTCCTTGCGCAGGGCGGATAACTCCCTTTTCAGGCCGATACCATTCCTTATGTTTTGCACAGTAAGTAAAAGGCGCTCCTTAATATCGTCTGATTTTGTAATATAGTCGTAAGCTCCCATTTTTAACAATGAAACGACAGTCTCGATGTCTCCCTGTTCGGAGATCAGTATCACCTGTATATCCGGATTCTCTTCCCGCACCTTTTTAAGTATCTCAAGTCCGGTCAGATCAGGCAGTTTGTAATCGAGGGTAACTATATCGGGCGATTCGCCGAGGCAATTCAGAAAATCCTTCCCGTTGTGGAAACCCCTTACCTCATAATCGGGATTCAGGGAAAGGGTATGCACAAGAAGCCTGTTATACCATTCATTGTCTTCCACGACAAATATTCTTAAAGGATTTTCTGTCATACAGGGTCGATTTAGGTTAAAAGTCCGGTATGTATCTCTGCAAAATACTAAATAAATGGCTTGCCGGATATTTTTTAAGTCAGCTTATTTCTGCAATATGTCCGTCAAGCTGTTCACTTACCTTTTTAAAAACCCTAAGGGCCTCCTTTATTAAATCCTCAACTTTTTCTGCTTCATTCTTATCCGGCACACTCTTTTCAATCCGGCTCAGCAGGCTGGTCAGCTCCATTGCCCTAATGTGACGGCAGGGTGGCAGCAACTTATGCGCCAGGTCTGCCACCTGTTCCCACTGACCTGACAAAAAGGCATTTTGAATTTCCTTTAAGCCAGTGTCCGTCGTATCAATGAATGTAACAAGCATTTGCCGGACAAATTGTCTGTCTCCGCCGGCGATATGATACAAATTATCCAGGCTGATCTTGTCACCCGATCCTGTTTTATCTCCACGGTCAGGTTCTCCGGGGCTTTCGTGCGGACTGTCGGGTATCACCGAAAGGATCAGGTTCAATAGTATTTCCTCCGTAAAAGGTTTTGGCAGAAAGGCATTCATCCCGGCCAACTTATTTGAGGACCAGTTTTCATTTACCGGCGTGGCTGAAATGCAGATAACAGGCATTTCGGATTCTTTAATACCCAGTTCCTGCCGTATATATTCAGTAACCTTTACTCCGTCCATCCCGGGCATCCTGATATCCATCAAAAGCAGGTTGTACCGGTTGTTCCTGATTTTTTCCAGTGCTTCGGTGCCATTTACTGCCTCATCGGATTCTGCTTCCCACCTTTTGAGGATAGTCTTTAACAGCAGGCGATTGTATTTTTCATCGTCAACTATAAGAACTTTGAGTTTCTTTATCCTGCCGGGAATGACCAGATCCCGTTCAGCCTCTTTTCTGATCTTGCTTTCTTCTCCGGTTAAGAAAGGTATCACGCATGTTATTCTTGTGCCTTCATTCTTTTTGCTTGTACACTCAATAGTACCCTTATGGAGTTCCACCAGTTTTCTGACTATGGATAATCCCAGGCCTGTTCCTCCGTACTTTCTTGCGGTGCTCATCTCCTCCTGGGTAAAATCCTCGAAAATATATTCAAGCTTATTTTCGTCAATTCCGATACCGGTATCAATAAAATCCATCACCAGGTCAATTTCATTCTCCTGTTTCCTGACCGCCCTGACAGCAAAATGGACTTTCCCTCCCCTGGTGAATTTGACCGAATTACTGACCAGATTGATCATGATCTGTTTGAGCCGGTACGGATCACCGAGTAATGCAGGCGGAGTATCCGGATCAAGGGAATAGCTCAGTATTGTATTGTTTTGCCTTGCAGGGAACTCAAACAAACTGTACACGTCGGCGAGGATCTGGCTGATGCTGAAATGGACTTTTTCCAGATCTATTTTACCGTCATGCAGTTTTGACAGATCGAGAATGTCATTAATAATTTTTGACAGGTGATCAGCAGAAGACTTTACTATCGCAAGTTGACCGGCCATCTTTTCATCATGCTGCTCATGAAGGAGCTGTTCGGCAAATCCTGAAATAGCCGTTACGGGTGTACGGATCTCATGACTCATATTGGCAATGAACATTTCTTTTGTCCTTGCCAGGTTTTCGGCCTCACTTTTTGATTTTTCGAGCGCTGCCTGGTAGGCGCCCGTTTTGCGGGTATATCTGACAATAATAAATACTACCACTATTGCCAGGAGCGTCCCCATAACAGTGAATAGTGCCAGCCAGCGGTATGTTTTACCTGCAAGGATTCCTGCTTCCCTGGCTTTGGCTTCAATGATCCTGATAATTTCACCTTCCATTTTTGAGATCAGAACATAGAACTGCTCCCTGATTTCGTTTCCTGTTGCTGCCAGCTGAGACTCTGTTTTCTTCAGTTGTTCCTTGATTTTCTGATCCTGCTGTGCCAGCGAATCCAGATCGCTGAGAATCGCTTGTTCATCCATTGGGTTTTTGCTGCTCCGGCTGAAGACCCGTCCGAGGATTCCTCTTTCATCTGCCTGGTCCGCCGCTGAAGCATCGATGATTTTTTCAGATAACAGCTTAAGGTATTCCACAACGTTGTAATGACGATTCAGGATCAGAAGCTCGTTCCAGATAACAATATTCTCCTCTATAAGCCTGCTGATATTATAAGTATGTGCCAGCAATGCCGGGTTGTTGATGCACTCTGCACGCAGGCTGTTCACTTTTTCGTCAATACTCGCTATAATGTTATAATAAGGTTGAATATCCCGAATATTCCCGGTAATGGAATAGAGCCGGAAACTATTTTCCGCTTTCTCCAGATCCATAGAGATATCCCTGATAATCAGCAGCTTTTGATCGGGCCTTTCATCCACCCTTATTGAAGAGACTATTGATGAAAGGTTCAGATATGATAAATAACCGGCTGCTGACAGCAGCAGTACTCCCAGAACCATCAATAATATTATTTTAATATGAATTGATTTCCTCTTCACCCGTACTTCTTCAGATATAATAATACCCAAAGCTAAAAAAATTTACCCGGCGGTTAAAGATACTTGTATTTAAAATCGTGCGATCCCGTTTTCATTTCAAATCAGGGTTTCATTCGATGAGGGCAACCTGTCAGGATTATGGCAATACCAGTAAAAAACTGTTGCGATTCGTACGTTCTATTTTCTATTCTCCTAATATTCCGTAAAGATCTGAGCGCCGGTCCTTCCGCCAGACTCCTTTCCAGATGCCGAGCCCCGCATTGCCTATCCAGTGCCATGGCGGGTTATAATTCAGGTCTATTTCTGCTGTAAGAAGAGTCCCCTGTATTCTGCTTTCCTTAAGAATGTCACCGGCAGGATTAACAATAACACTGTGTCCGTCAAAAATATTTGTTACGAAATAAACCCCGTTGTCAAAAGCCCTGGTGAAGAAAGGTAATACAAATGACTATAAAGGTTCTGATCTTTCTTAAAAGCTAATAATGAATATCCTTCAATATATTCAGCAATTCTACTCATTGCCAGTTGAAGGTCTTCGAGGTAAATCTTATATGTTCATTGACCTTTTTTCAAGTTAAGCGTATTGTACCTGATTAAGGATTTTTTCCTTTATTTGTTCCCTAAGGGCATTTTTTGTTACAAGATCAATTTTTCGATTAAATATTTTTTCCAGGTAAAGTTCAAGTGAAAAAAATTTTCATCCAATAGGTCTTTCCAGCGCAATTTAAAAGTCAATGTCACTATGTTCAGATTGGGTTTCCTCCGAAAAAGATCCGAAAAGTCCTATCTCCCTTACAGCATATTCCTGATGAAGGAAAGGTTTTAGCTCTTTAAGTTTCAATATTATATTATCTCTGCTTATCATAACCCAAAGATTACAAAATTTGGTTGTTCGATAATGATAATTTTGGCATAAAAGTAATAGGGCTGATCACCATAGATTTGTCGATACTATTAAATGGATATTTATTTAATAGCTTGACTGCAGGACAATCAGACCTAAAGACCGGATTCCGGGTCTCTTCTAATCCTTTACGCAACGGACGGACATGCCATGATCCTTTAGGCCCATTTCTCCGTAGACCTTGATTGTATTAGTTACAAGACATTTATAATAAGCTTGAAAAGTCCCACCAGTAGCACTCCACCACCAGCCTGAATTGCCAAAGTATAGGAATATCTCAAAGACGTCACGGCGGCCACCTGCAAAACCCTTAAAGCCGCTTTCGTTGGTAGCTCCGGTGTTGGGCCTATCCCAATGCGTTGTTCCGGCTTCTTTTAGCTTACCACCGGCAACATCTTCTCCTCCCAAGTAATCGATTAACTCTGTCCATTCGGAATCGCTTGGTAAATGCCAGCCTGTCGGGCACACACCTTTTACCCCGCTCGGGTTGGTGCTGCTGCTCGTAGAACCCGCCATAGCTGCAGGCCAGTTGTATAATACACCGTAGATTCTGTAGTTGTCTGCTGCTTTAGCATCGTTTACATCGGTGCCATCATAATCATACACATAATAATAGGGAGAGGTTCGAGAGTCTGTATCCGGGCCGACCACACTTGGCAAATATTTCAGGTTTTCAGCCATCCATACCTGGTTACCAATGGTGACGGTTTTGTAAACGTTACCGTCACGAGAGTCGGTAAAACTATTACCACTTCCACCCTCATCATCTTTTTTGCAACTGTTTGCCACAACTAAAAACAGCGGCACTAACAGCAAACAGGTAATTAAATGATTTGTTCTTTTCATTTTCAATAAGTTTAAGTGTTATTATTCATTATTCTCCGTGTCAGACAGCCAACAGGTCCGGAATCAGAAGTATGAATTGACTTTATCTGATCAGGATTAGGGTCCCTTGAAAGTGATTTTGAATAATAATATTTTCAGTGTCTTCATGTTGAAATTTTTAGTTCAAAATAAAATGGATTCTAATCTAAAGTTCGGACAAAAAAAGAGCGATCAATAGCAATCATATTTCAAATTGCTAAAAAAATATTGCAATTGATTAAATTATATTTCAGGAGGCCGCAAAACTTGTTATTCGTAATAGTTCATGCGTGATTACCAGTCGTCACTATTCTAAACTGGCGGACTATTGACAAGTTTTTAAAGCACTCTCTGATCGGGATGACAAAGCCTGGTTTATCTGGCCTTTCTTTTATGATATGGAGCAAGTCCAGCCTTTTCGATCACTGCCAGGAAGCGGGGATCGCCCCGCAGGATATCAAAGTCGGGATTGTTGGCAATCAGGTTGAAATAATGAAATGGTTTCTGGCTGGCCTCCAGGGTTTTTTCGAACCAGCAAACCGATTCCTCCCTTTCGCCAATAATTGCATACCACCAGGCAATATAATAAGGATTTCCATTTAGTCCCTGAAAAGGTAATGGGTTGTTCATATTCAGATCGATCAGCCACCTGAAAATACCTTCAATGCCAGATTTATTTTGTGCATCCCTTACCTCATCAGCAAGAGGCTTGGTTAAAGGATACTGATTGAAAATGTTTTGAAGGGCTTCGGCTGCCTTTTCTCCTTCTCCCAGCTTTACATAATGAAGTACGAATAACCAGTTATTGTCACTCGAACCCGGGTTAAGATCCAGGCCCGTAAAGCAGGCTTTCAGCCCTTCTTTGTATCTCTCCTCGAAGTAACAGATCCAGGAGTTAAGGTTATGCATAACCCAGAAAAAGGGTTCCAGCTCCAGGGCACGGTCAACATGCCTGCGTGCTTCCTCTATCGGCCCGGTGATCATCGACAGCTGGGCATACCACTGGTGAGCCGTCGCGTAATTCGGATTTAAATTAAGTGCTGTCTGTAATATTTGGCGTGCTTCCTCAAATTTAAGTTCAGGCACAATATGGTAAACTCCTTTTACTGTATGAGCTTCCGCACAGTCGGGATCAAGTTCCAGGGCTCTGTTACAGTAATAAAGTGCCTTTTGTACTCCCTCGTAGTATGGCTGATACCAGCCCCAGGCGCAGAGATTGTACCAGGCATCTGCCAGCCCAGCATATGCCTCAACAAAATTACTGTCTGCGGCTATGGCTTTCTCATAATAACGGATGCCGGTCATAAGTCCTTCCTTACTTATATCAATCCTCTGTATGTCGTTGGCTTTATTATGGAAGAATCTGCCCTTGATGTAGTTATCATAAGCTTCAGGATTACTGGTAGGTATTTTTTCAAAATATTCCAATTCCCTGCTTGAGATAACAGTCCTGAGTCTGTTAGCCACCTTCTGGGCTATATCGCTCTGAAATGCGAAAATATTTGTTATTTCACCTTCGTACACCTCTGAAAGCACATGCTTATCATTACGGGCGTCTATCAATTGCACAAAGATCCTTACGTATTGTATCTCTCTCTGAACGCTTCCCTCAAGAACATAGGTAGCATTAAGCATTCTGCCAATTTCAGGAGATGTCATTGGATTATTACGAAAATACTCGGAAGAGGTCCTCGAAATTACCCTCATTTCACTAATCCTGAACAGATTATTGAGGATGCCATCCATTATCCCGTCTGCAAGATACTGGTTCTCAGGATTATCGCTTAGAATCTTGAAGGGGAGTACCACAATTGATTTTTGAGGTGGCTTTAGCAGGGTGAATAAGATATAAATAATCAGCAAGCCGGACAAAATAGCAAATGCCGCAACGGCTTTTTTTTGGTGACTAAACATCCTGTTTGCAGGATTCAGGGCTGAACCGGATTCATTATGATCAGCCTGTTCAGCTGTCTGATGAGCAATTTGATCATCATTATCCTTTGCAGATCCGATTTTTCTTACTTCTCCGGGAGTGAAACCAAAATATTCATGGAAACATTTACTAAAGTAAGTGGAGCTCCCGAAACCTGTTCTGAAAGCAATCTCCGCCACATTCCCCTCGTTGTTCTGCAGCATTTCCATCGCTTTCTTCAGTCTGATCTCCCGTATGAACTGACTTATATTCTGATTCCTTATAGATTTTATCCTGCGATGAATAGTAGCATGGCTCATTCCTGTCTCCCTAAAAAGTATTTCCACGCTGAAATTCTCGTCGTGCAGGTTCGCCAGGACGATTTCTGTTAATTTGTTAATAAATGCCTGATCAGAGGAAAGGGATTTCATAATGGTGGTTATTTTCCTTTCTATTTTTTAGTTTGACAGGTCTTTACGCCGGAAATCTTAATGCAGATGTCACAATTCTAAATATACTTCGATTATCTTTGACAGTTTTCAATAGTTTTTATAAAGTTATGAAATAGTAAAACACGAGTCAAGAGGAGGTAAAATAAAACAAGGAATAGCGGATCCAGTTACACATGCCTTAGTTATGAGGTGCCGGTGTGGATCGGGTAAACCTGGGTTTTTGAAAAAGCAAATACTTGTTTCTGGTATCACCAGACACAATCTTTGCTAATCTGACTTAAAAGCAACCTGTTGATCAGCAGCGATCTGCCGACCCTGATCAAATGCTTGTTTTCAAGCTGTTTATACAGTTTTCCCATCTGGGTAACCACAAGTACCTCTTTCTTTTCTCCCAGAATAATTCTGGTATAATTACCCTCTGCCTTACAATATATTATTTCTTCAGGATTGATGAACACACTTCCTGTTCGTGTATTGAAACACATGAGTTGAGATTATAATAAATGCCTTGCCTGAATTGTCTCAACCCCATATAATTTGGACAGATTTATTAATAGAGCTTAGTACATTTTGGCAAAGAAAATCGGATTTTTGACCGCATTGGGCTGGTGGGGATTGTATGAGGAGCTTTTGTTTGAATTAGTCAAAATTGATAGCTATAAATTAGTGATAATGGCAACTGAAATCTATCAGATAACGATCATTGAAGAAAGGTAATACAAATGACTATTAAGGTTCTGATCTTATGGTAATCGATTATTTTTCCTTATTCAGAATATTTTCGATTTGCTTTTTATTTTCTGGCAGATAATTGGATGCAACATCCCATATAATCTCATAATCTATTCCAAAGTATTCATGAGTCACTTTATTTCTCAGCAAGTACATTTCATTCCATGGAATTTCTGGATGTTCACTCTTGAACTCGGGAGGCAGATTCCTTGAAGCTTCTCCTATTATTTCAAAATTTCTTATAACAGCGTCAACAGTTTTCTGGTCTTTTTTAAACTCTAAAAATGAGTACCCTTCAATATATTCAGCAATTCTACTCATTGCCAGTTGAAGGTCTTCAAGGTAAATCTTATATGTTCTGTGCTCTTTTTTCAAGTTAAGCGTATTGTACCTGATTAAGGATTTTATCTTTTATTTGTTTTCTAAGAGCATTTTTTGTAACAAGATCAATTTTTCGATTAAATATTTGTTCCAGGTAAAGTTCAAGTGAAAAGAATTTCCAACCAATGGGTCTTTCCAGCACAACCAATATGTCGATGTCACTATCTTCAGTATGAGTTTCCTCCGAAAAAGATCCGAAAAGTCCTATCTCCCTTACAGAATATTCCTGCTGGAGAAAAGGTTTTAGCTCTTTAAGTTTCAATATTATATTATCTCTGCTTATCATAACCCAAAGATAACAAAATTTGGTTGTTACATAATGGTAATTGTTGGGTATAAAAGTAATAGAGGTGCTCCCTCTCGCTTTACCCTCTGTAGTTTTAACGAAGGAGGGCTCACGTTCTCACTCTGTTTGTTGCTCCGCTAGGGCTTCCGCCTTCGCTAAAGCTATGGCGGACAGGCTTTCCGATTACGCGGAACTGCGTCATCCCGCATGGCGGGATTCCTTGTCTCGCCCTGACGTCGCAAAGATTGTCATGCAGTCCTGCAGTCCTGCAGTCCTGCAGTCCCAACAGGATTATTCATTGGTATAATTAACCCGTAGCTATTGTTATGAGCTGATTAATAATAATTATTGATAAATGACTTCAAGACTCCCAGACTTCGAGACCGCAAGACAAAAAAACCGCGTCAACGGTTTTTTTTTGTTGCTCCGCTAGGGCTCGAACCTAGACTTTTCTGATCCAGAGTCAGACGTGTTGCCAATTACACCACGGAGCAGTTTGAGGGGGCAAAGATAGAAAAAACTGTAAAAAATCTGCCCGACAGGTTGAAAATTGTCATGCAGCCTTGCGATCCTGCAATCATGCGATCATTCTTTGTCAGCCGAAGCCTTGGCGAAGGCTGGCAATCATTCAAGACTGCAGGACCGCAAGACTGCAAGACTTCAAGACATTATCAATTACAGTATTGTATAATACACCGTCAGCCTCGGGCGCATTGTTGCCACAGGGTAGTCGCCCGATGCAAACCTGAAACCGGGGAATCTTTCAGTGGGCCAGAGCCTGAAGAACATTCCGTAATTTGGCACAGCGATCTCCTGTATGGGAATGAAGAGACGCGTTACATCCACTTCAATGAAATTGGAGTTCAGACTGAATGGGGAAATATACACCTGGTTTCTTTCAATTGTCTTTGGCTGAGTGTTCCAGGTTACTTTATGCTCTTCCCACGGCTCAACGATCTGCTGCAATACTCCGCCATACCATGAGGAACTTGTTACGGGACCGGTTATGAAAAGATTACGGTCCCATGGTATCGGGAGATCGTAAAAGAGCTGCAATGTGACTCTTTTAATAACAGCCGATTTTGGAAGCTGCCCGAGATCGAACCAAATCAGGCTCCTGTTGGAACGCATAACTGTAAGGACCGGTTCTGTAAGGAATGTAGCCTCGAAATACTTATGATCACCAAAATTCCTGTCTGGCTCCAGGTTTGAGATCATTGCATCCTTGCCATCGTCCGGACCCGGCTGAAGGACCAGCCTTTTCCACTGTCCGCTTCCCCATGGAATTCTCAGAACAAGCGGATTATCCTGTGTGGTTGCCATCAATTCTCTTGCAGAGAACAGGAATCTTTGAGGCATATAGCCCTCTTTCTCCAGCAGGAAGATGTAGTTAAGATAGCCTCCTCTTATTATAAGGTGATTTACAGATGCCTGAAGATTGAACGCATAATGCCACCCATCGGGTGCGAACACTGTAAGCTTCGCCGTTGTCATCTGTATTGGAGCTAATATATCGGGATTTGCAGGATCAAGAACGCAGACCGTCCAGAAATGAAGAGGCCTGATGATCTGCATCCCGAAACTGGCATAACCGAAATCGCCCGGGGAGTGATCTCCGACAGCCAGCACCTCAGGTATAATCTTTGTTGCCTGTCCGGCATTGATCCTGAAAGTCAGGGGAAGAGGCCTTTTAACCAGATAGGCCAGGGGTGAACCCCCGACAGGAGCTGCATAGATCACGGCTCCTGAAGGATCTATAACGAGAAATTTCGTGAGCTTATATTCACCTGCAGTCAGCTCGATGTTATCGCTGATGAACCCGCTTCCAAATATATAAAGCGGTATAAGAGAGTCATTCATTACTGTATTGCCTTCCATATCCTCAACCGAAACCATTAAGTGATATGAGGCGATGCCACCATCGGTGGAAAATCCTGATTTCGACATATCTGTCTCGTCAGTTATGCTAAGGGAGAATTCCGCTGTTCCTTTACCCCTGATTCCGGGATCCTTTTCGCATGATATCAGTCCGGTGATTGCGAAAAGGGACAGCGATAGCCTGAGAAATCCTATTAGTGTTTTCATATTCAGCAAGATAGGTAAAACAATAAAAAATCAGGTTTAATTTTTAAGTTAGGGCAAAAAGTGTGCCATGAATTTGTAGAGGGCAGGGGACAGAGGGCTCAGAATCAGAGGGCTGTGTTAAATAAACATCCAAAACAGAAAGTCCTGATCGACATTTCAGTTGTTGACAGAGATTGCTTCGCCTCACGCTGTTCGGCTCGCAATGACAGGTAATTATAAGAAAATTTGTGTTAATCTATTATGGATTCAGACCCGGGATACTGTCATTGCGAGGCCTCCGCGCTGCCGGAGGCCGAAGCAATCCCTGACCTTTGCCCGGAAGATTCCGAATGGAATACAGACTAATATGTTTTCACCTGCTGATCTTTGCCCAGGTATCCTTAAGCGGAACTGTGCGGTTGAAGACAAGATTGTCTTCGGTGGAGTCGGGATCGACGCAGAAATAGCCAACACGCTGGAATTGGAATTTATCGGGGGATCTTGCCGATCTTAGCGACGGCTCCAGCTTGCAGCCTTTAAGTATTTTAAGTGAATCGGGATTAAGAAACTTCCGGAAATCCTCCTCTTTCTGACCGGCCGGATCTTCATGGTCAAAGAGGCGGTCGTAGAGCCTTACCTCTGCATCAATTGCGTGAGTGGCTGATACCCAGTGGAGGGTACCCTTTACCTTTTTATGGGAGGAATCGCCGCCACTCCTGGTTTCAGGATCATAGGTGCAATAGACCTCTTCTGTCAATCCTGTGGCAGGATTCTTCCGGATCTCTTCGCACTTGATAATATAGGCACCCTTGAGGCGGACCTCCCTGCCGGGGGCAAGCCTGAAGAACTTATGCGGGGGATCCTCCATGAAGTCATCCCTTTCAATAAAGATCTCCCGGCTGAAAGGCACGGTTCTCTTTCCCATGCTTTCATCCTCGGGATTATTTATCACTTCAACATCTTCGCTTTTTCCCTCAGGGTAGTTCGTGATTATTATTTTAAGCGGATCGAGTACTCCAAAGACTCTCGGTGCCCTGAGGTTAAGATCCTCCCTGATGGCATACTCAAGCATCGAAACATCGTTAATTGCTTCATACTTTGTGTAGCCGATCATTTCGATGAACCTCTTAATGGATTCGGGAGTATAGCCTCTTCTCCTCAGTCCGCAAAGAGTTGGCATTCTGGGGTCGTCCCAGCCGCTTACCCTGCCTTCCTGAACGAGTTCAAGGAGCCTTCTCTTGCTCATCACCGTATAGGTAAGGTTGAGCCTGTTGAACTCTATTTGCCGCGGCCGGTATTCGCCGGTCATCAGCTGATCGATAAACCAGTCGTAGAGCGGCCGGTGAACCTCGAACTCAAGGGTACAGAGAGAGTGAGTTATCCCCTCAAAGTAGTCGCACTGCCCGTGTGCGAAATCATACATGGGATATACTTTCCACTCTTCTCCGGTACGATGGTGTGGAGTCTTTATTATGCGGTAAATTATCGGGTCGCGCATATGCATGTTGGGGGATGACATATCAACCTTTGCCCTGAGCACCCGGCTCCCTTCATCAAATTCACCTTTATTCATCCTTTCGAACAGGTTGAGGCTCTCATCTGCCGACCTGCTGCGGAAAGGGCTCTCAATACCGGGACGCGAAGGAGTCCCTTTCTGGGCAGATATCACCTCTGCAGGTTGATCATCGATATAAGCTAATCCCCTCTTGATAAGATCAACCGCAAAATCATATAGCATTCCGAAATAATCCGAAGCGTAAAACTCCCTCTCCTCCCAGTCGAAACCAAGCCAGTGAATATCCTCTTTTATCGAATCAATATATTCAACCTCCTCTTTTACGGGATTGGTGTCGTCGAAGCGCAGGTTGCATTTCCCGCCATATTTCGTGGCCATTCCGAAATCGAGGCATATAGCCTTGGCATGGCCGATATGAAGATATCCGTTCGGCTCCGGGGGAAACCGTGTATGTATCCTGCTTCCGTTCTTCCCTTCTTTAAGATCGTCGATAATGAACTGCTCGATGAAGCTTACCGGGGATTTTAATTCTTCCCTTTCCCTGTTGATTTCTCCGGCCATCCTTTTCTGTTTGAGAGTACAAAAATAGGATAAAATTTATTTTTGTACGCCGGGATTGAGGTAATCCCTGATCACTTCGACATATTCAGCGAACTTTTCAATGCCGAGCGGGGTGATCCTGCAAAGGGTCTGGGGGTAATTGTTGCGAAATTTTTTTGTTACCTCAATATAACCCGCCTCCTTAAGCCTGGTGATCTGGACGCTGAGGTTCCCTGCTGTTGCGCCTGTCTGTTCCTGTATATAGGTAAACTCAGCAACTTCGGCATTCACCAGCAGCGAGACCACCGCAAGACGCAGCTGTGAATGCAGTACAGGGTCCAGTTCCTTAAACCGTGTCATGACCATTCTTTTTTCTCAGAAGATGACCAGGAAAAAGGTACCCTGTGACCATAGCCGCAGGTATTGCAAGGGGAGCAACCGAAGGCCCTGTAAAACTCGCAACAAGAGCAAATATCCAGAAAGAAGCACCGCCGAATATCAAGGGTTTATATCTTATAATGCAACCGGAAATAAATGTTGGTATTGCTGCAAGAGTCAGAATGTACGGAGCGACATGCTGAATATCCTTTCTTATAATAATGAAAAGTACAATTGCTGCAAAAAGGAAAGCCATCCATGTCCACATATAGATCATATCAGCATAGGTATGTACTTTTGCTTTACTTCCTTTAACAAACCCATAAATCATTGATACAAATACACCGGGAATTGAAAGGTACCAGACAATCCAGGGTTTCTCAAAATCTGTCAGGTTCCAGAGAAAATACTCGGTAAGACTGATTACCAGAATCAGCCATCCCCAGAAGAGGAGATGGAAACTTCCCTGGCGGATGTTGACTTTTGTCCGACTGATCATTTCAGTTATTATCCTGAGGCTCTCTTCAGTCGTCTGAATTTTTTCATCTTTTTCCATAATAATTCCTAATTTTATCAGTGACTATCAAAACAACATAAATATATTGCAAATATAAAATAGTTTATATTATAAACCAAATTATTTTAAAGAAAAAATTTGCTTTTTTGGGTTTTGACTGGCTTGATGTGTTTAAGCTCCTGTCTTTCAGCCCATAAGGTTAATCAGAAAACAACATATTATGGGCCGGATACTTATTGAGAACATGGAATTTTATGCTTTCCATGGCCATTTCAGGGAAGAGCAGAAGGTAGGGAACAAATTCCTTGTAGATCTTATTATAGAGACCGATATGGATATTCCTGCGGAGAGCGACAACCTCAAAGATGCGGTCAACTACCAGCGGGCTTATCAGATCGTGAAACTTGAGATGGAGACAAAATCTCACCTGCTGGAACATATTGCCGGCAGGATAATAAAGTCATTATATTCCGAGATGGAGGGTATAAAAAAAGTTACAGTTAAAGTATCAAAAATAAATCCCCCTGTCGGAGGCAAAATTGGTTCTGTAAGTGTAACAATGGAGAAATGACCTGCGTTTAATTCTTTGAATTGAACAAACCATTGGCTATATTCGTGCATGTTTAACAAATCCCTTCAAAATCATATTCAATGAAAAGAGGAACAGTTCTGTTGCTGGCAATTCTTGTCTTAAATTTCTCCGTAAATACAGTTATTGGCCAGCAGGCACTGACTGTAAATCCGGTCATGTCAGACACGCTTATTACAATACAGGAATTAAGATCCAAACCGCTTGTCCGGCATAGAATTGCCACCCAGGCTATTTCCAGGGGTGAGAAGCCCGGAGAGTTTACAGGTGTCACCTACAGGTATACTTCTAATGTAAAGCCACTATCATCCAGGCAGTTAAGCCAAATTTCAATGAAACAGGACGGTCTGCTCGACCTGTCAGGTAAACCGGTATTTGTGCCTCATCCCGATACCGTTTATATCGATCCCGGAAGTGATCTTGTCTTTCAGGCGATGCCTGTAAGCGATGTGCAGATGCTGATGCTGAGGCCCCGTTTGTCGGCAGTATTTGAGGATGTGGATATCCCGGAACAGGAGGTTGGAATAAGCCTTGCCAATACTGTTTCGATGGCTGAGGGAATAGTGGCTTCAGCTCTCGGTATTGGAAATGCCTATGCTGTAAATCTTGTGTTCAACAAAACGAAATTCCGGCTTTACCAGGAAAAGAAAGACAGCCTTATAGTGACTCTTACAGGTCAGATCACAGTCACTAATCCTCGCATCGAAGGAAAGTACTCGAAAAACAATGGCTACCGGCTGGTATTCAAAACATCGGAGCAGGTCGACCTGAAAGTGGATGCAAAGATGACCTTTGCGGATGAAAAGGAGATACCCCTCTGGGGCACTGAGATAAAAGCCGGTGATCTCGGATCGTGTAAGGTAACCCTTTCCATACTGATCAATGGCGACGGCCAGGTTAATCTTACGGCCGACATTACTCAGGGTATAGATATGGCCATAGGTGCAAAGGGTGGCACATTCTACTACATTCCCACCAGTATTGAAAACATCTCGACACTCGATCATTATTGTGATATAGGGTATACCGTAAAGTCAAAGCTTACCGTATTTGCCGGGATACAGTGCCGGGCCAATCTGAAGATCAAGAGCTACAATGCACTTGATGTTTACGCCAGGGGAGGGATGGAAGGAACTGTTGAAACTGACGGAACTACTCTAAATGCGGATATCGGAGCAAGGGTGAAGGCAGGGGGAAAGGTGGTTTCGAAGAGTTTTACCGTTCTCGATAAGTACTATTCCCTTTACAGGCTACAGGTAGCGGATATGAAGGGTTATAGGATGCTGGTTCACGAAGCATGCGCTTACGGTGATCATGTTGTGGGAGAGATATACCGCGAGAGCGGAAATGATTCCGTCCCCTACCGGGGCAATCTGACCATTGTTGTCAGGCATCCTGACAACAGAACAACCCAGTATCCGGCGCAGACAAATGAGCAGGGGCT
>CAYRQY010000012.1:0-22834 GCA_964426435.1 uncultured Rikenellaceae bacterium
TTGTAAATGGGATCCAGGAAGGAGATCTTCCTGAGTATGTTGATTATGAATATGTTAGGAAAAACACCGGGATCAATATGGCTGCAGTTGCCAATCTTGCTCTTGCCCCATATGAACCTGAAAACTGCGGGATAGTTGTGAGCGGCCTGACAAACAGGACCACCCTGCGCTGGGAAGCTCCGTCAAAAGGCCGGAAACCTGCAGGTTATTATGTACTTATGAGGGAAACATACCAGCCGCTATGGGAGAAAAAAATATTCGTGACCGGAACTGAAGTCACACTTCCATACTCAAAAGATAACTATTTCTTCGGGATTCAGTCGGTAAGTACTTCCGGTCATGAAAGCCTTGCAGTCTTTCCCGGCCAGGCCAGGAGACCGGCTTCCCAGAGATAATAATAATGCCACGGAGTTCGTATGCATAGTAATCACCAGACAGAAAACACAGGATAGTTCGGAAAAATGAAAATAACGACAGATCAGGTTCTCATTTTTAGTGTTCTAGTGGTAACGCTCGTGCTTTTTGCATGGAATAAATGGCGCTACGATGTGGTCGCAATAATGGCCCTGCTGGTTGTTGCACTGACAGGGCTTGTGCCGCCTCAGGATGTATTCTCGGGACTTGGCCATCCGGCTGTTGTAACTGTGGCTGCGGTGCTTGTGATAAGCCGCGGGTTGCTCAATTCAGGGGTGGTGGACACCCTGGCGCGCTACCTGATCCGGGTGGGCGACAGGCCGTGGGTTCAGGTAGCAACCCTTACGGCGATAGTAGCACTCTTTTCAGGATTCATAAACAATGTAGGCGCACTGGCACTGTTTATACCGGTAGCTGTCTGGATGTCGCGTCAGAGCGGTCGCTCCCCGTCGTTATTGCTGATGCCCATTGCTTTCGGTTCACTGCTTGGAGGCACCCTCACTCTTATCGGGACCCCGCCGAATATAATCATTGCATCGTATCGTGGCCAATACAGCGATTCACCTTTCGGGATGTTCGATTTTCTTCCGGCAGGTCTGGCAATAACCCTGGGCGGGGTTCTGTTGATTTCTCTTGTCGGCTGGCGGCTGATTCCCCAGCGAAAAAAGCATGTATCCTCCCCGGAGTTGTTTGAGATAGGAGACTATCTCACCGAACTGATTGTTTTAAAGGGATCCAGGTTTGACGGCCGGATACTGCATGACCTGTACACAGCTATTGAAGGCGAGGTAGAAGTCGTGGTACTGGGGCTTGTTCGCTGCGGACAGCTGACGGAGCTTCCGTCGGAGTATGAAGTACTCCGGGAAGGGGACATCCTGATGGTTGAAGCCGATTCAAATGAGCTGAAAAGGCTGATAGACAGGACCGGGCTCAGACTGGCTCACAGGGCAGACCTTGGTAAGAATAAGGATGATCCGGGTCTCCGTGACCTGCATTTTGCCGAAGTAATTGTTACCCCCGGATCGCCCATGATCGGAAGAACGACTATTGCCCTCAATCTCCGCAATCGCTATGGCATTAATATTCTGGCTGTTGCCCGCCAGGGATTCAGGCTCCGGGAAAGGCTGAGAAAGGTCAGTTATGTGGCAGGCGACATACTCCTTGTACAGGCTCACGAGGCGACACTTCAGCCGGCTTTGAAAGAACTGGGTTGCCTTCCTCTTGCGTCGCGCGGATTAAGTTTCGGGAAACCGCGGAAGATAATACTTGCGGGAACTATCTTTGTCTCAGCAATCCTGTTAATTGTTTTTAATCTGATTCCTCCTGCCATAGCCCTTGTTGGCGCGTCACTCGTCATGTTGCTGTCCGGTGTGATTACCCCGGCGGAGGTCTACAAGAGCATCGACATGTCGGTGATTGTATTGCTGGCTGCACTGATTCCAGTCGGCCAGGCCCTGGAAACGACCGGCGGCTCGGACCTGATTACGAACGCACTACTGGGAATTTCCAGAACCGCCTCACCACAGGTTATGCTTGCATACTGCTGATCGCGGTAATGCTCCTTTCAAATGTGATCAACAATGCTGCTGCTGCCGTACTCGCAGCACCCATCGCGATTAACCTGGCGGCAGGATTGCAGGTTTCGGCTGATCCCTTCTTAATGGCCGTGGCCATAGGAGCCTCATGCGCATTTCTGACCCCAATTGGTCACCAGTCGAATACACTGGTCATGGTTCCCGGCGGATACAGATTCGGCGATTACTGGCGGCAGGGATTGCCTCTCTCAATAATGGTTGTGGCAATAAGCGTACCTGTAATAATATGGTTCTGGCCATTATAAAAGCTGTCTGTTCTTATTAGCCCGGAGATCATTCCGGTGAATTTCCGGGAAGGTTAATGAATATGAAAAATACAAATCATAAAGAAAAATGGAAACTATCAGGAACATTCTGCATTCTGTGATTCTCAGCATCGGGGATTACAAAATCATGGTTTCGAATCTGCTGCTTGTCATTCTGATTTTCATTGTAACAAAACTGGTTTTATGGGGAATCCGTAAAGCTATCTTCAGAAAACGTGCGGTGGAAAGACTGGAAAAGAGTAATGCGTATTCCCTTTACCAGATAATCAAATATCTTTTCTGGTCAATCTCAATCCTTTTCATGATGCAGACACTCGGGATCAGCATTACCGTTCTGCTTGCCGGGTCTGCTGCATTGCTGGTGGGGATCGGACTCGGCCTCCAGCAGACTTTCAATGATTTCGTTTCAGGTATTATTCTGCTGATTGAAGGTTCTACCAGAGTTGATGATGTCCTGGAAATTGACGGCGAAGTAGTTAAGATACAGGAGATTGGAATCCGGACATCAAAAGGGCTCACCAGGGATGACATAATGGTAATTATCCCCAATTCGATTATAACTACGAACAAGGTAATAAACTGGAGCCACCAGTCAAAGAAAACCCGTTTCCGGATCGGTGTCGGAGTAGCATACGGATCCGATGTTGACCTGGTGATCAGGGTCCTGGAAGAGAGCGCAATGGAGCATCCTGACATAAAGGACAAGGAGCACATCAATGCGCGACTGGTCGATTTCGGCACTTCATCACTTAATTTTCAGCTGCTCTTCTACAGCGACAATGTCTTCAGGGTTGAAAGAATGAAGGCCGACATAAGAAAGATCATCAGCAGGAAGTTCGTAGAGAACGGAATCGTTATCCCCTTCACTCAGATCGACGTTCATATGAAGGAACCGGGGACAACTGAAAATCCCGGAAGTAAAACAGCTAAGAACTCATAACGTTTAATCCGATTATTCTTTATACTCTGAACCGTTAACTTAAATAACCAGACTGTTCAAATCTTCTGAACCTATGAAAAAAAAGAGCACTGACACGCAGACGCTTTGTGAAGGAAACATCGCTTGGCGCCGCAGGTGCAGCTCTCACCCTAAACAGAATAACACCCCTTTATGCAAACATCATGCAGGATTCAAATAAACCTGCTTTGCCTGGAGGCAGTCCCGTACGTCCCAAAGGGTCTGTACTCGGAGTATCATGGCCTTTATATGATGATTCCGGTATTCAGATGTATCTCGATGCTTTTAAAAGCAATGTATGGTCAGAATACAGCAACATCGAAAGGGAGCGAGTCCTGACTTGTCCACTTTAGTGCGGTAAATTTAAAACCTTTTCAGCGTAACCGCCTGATAGACAATGTTGATATTTTTTTATCTTAGAAGGGCGGACAAGTCAGGACCCGGTCGGTTGGGATTAAGAGTAAAAGAACTGCTAAAACCCAAACCACAGCCCGCAAGATTCTCCTGTGCATTTTTTAACTATATTCGGATTTCATTAAACCTGTTATCTCATGAGGAAAATAGTATTCCTTTTCATTATTTATGTGCGTATCCGGATAATTATAATAACCTCCGCATGAAGAAAATCGTTTTGTTTGTTGTATTAATATCGCTGTCGGTTATATGCTGCAAAAAGGATGAGGATTTTGTTAAATCCCTCCCATCATGTCCTGATGGTATAGTATTCCCGGTTTCTCCGATAGCCCTTGAACATGTAATCCGGATCGTCCCGCTTGGTCATTATAACCCTGGTGGTCATGTCTTTCCTACAAGTCATCATTATATTGATATTATTCGGGGTCAGGGAAGTATCCCCATCTACGCTCCCTGCGATGGGTGGGTCACGTTTGTAACTGAAAATCAGCTTCCGCCGCCTCTCAATGTTGAATATTCCGTAAATTTATGGGCGTGCAGGGACATAATGATCAAGTATGGTCATGTCCCCCGGCTGGATGAAGCTCTCTTAGAACAGCTGGGTAAGGTCACAAAGACCCACTCTTATTCAACCGGCGGCACTACTTTCAATTTAAATATATATGAACCCCGTATAAAAGTGAAGGCCGGCGACCGTATAGGGGAACTGCCTGATATACCGGGTATCACAGGAGTAGATTACGGGGCAATCGACAGGAGAAAAACATTGCTCCTTGTAAAGCCGGAACGCTGGAATGATTATGACTATAAACATGCTGTTAGTTTCCTGAATTATACGACTGCCGCGATAAGGGATTTCTATTTTGATGTGGTCCAAAACGGTAATCAGGGGTATTTTCAGCGTAAAGTGCCTCCATTCGAGGGAGAAGTTTGCTATGATGTATCCGGAACTGCCAGGGGATTATGGTTTTTGCCCGGGAAACCTGTTGTACCTGAAGATCCTCACCTAAGTCTGATCCTGAACAATTTTAATCCTCAAAAGAATGTCATATCCATGGGTAATTCGGTTCCTGGGATCCCTTCATTCGCTTATGAATTCATTCCGGTTGCCGAGGGCACCCACAACCGGCCATTCGATCATATAACAAATGACGGAAAGATCTATTCATTCAGCAACTTTGTGAACATCTGGGATCAGCCGTTTCCTGATATTCTTTTCCCATCTGAGAATGTCATTCTAATTCAGCTGACAGATAATGAAACCCTACGTATAGAAAAACAAACCACCTCAGATGGCCCGCCATGGAGCTTTAAGAATAATTTCCGGGATTTTAAGAGATAGCAGAGGCTTAGTATGCTTAGCCCCTGACTGAATCAAGAACACAACAAATTGCAAAAAGATTCTTTAAAGAATTATATAGAATCAGGCTATCATTTTTTAACTTGTCCTTTTTTACTTAAAACTAGCACTATGAAAATCTTACGGGGAACTCTGATCGGGGGCATAGCATACTTCTTCCTGGGATGGATTATCTATGGTATGCTTCTAATGGATTTCTTTTCATCGGGAACAAATACCTGTTTAAACAGGCCCGATGGTGAAATGGTCTGGTGGGCAATGATCGTGTCAAACCTGGTGACAACATTGTTCCTTACCCTCTTCCTGCACTGGAGCAAAGCCAGCGTAATTACTGATGGTCTGAAAACCGGAGCTCTGTTCGGGGCTCTCTTTACCGGCTCCATGGCCTTTTCTTTCTGGTCAATGACCACCATGTATTCAGGTCTGATAACCCTGCTGGCTGAGATTCTTGTCAGCGCTGCTCTGTATGCAGTCGTGGGAATGATAATAGTTCTTACCTGGGGCAAACCAAAACAGGGGTGATGCAGGAAAGCACAATTCATATACCGGCAGGCGGAAATTTGTTTGACACTCTTTGAATTAACTTTTATAATCTTTTGAGAAAATGAAAATAAGATCACTGACGCGCAGACGCTTTGTGAAGGAAACATCGCTTGGCGCCGCAGGTGCAGCCCTCACCCTGAACGGAATAACACCCCTGTATGCAAACATCATGCAGGATTCAAATAAACCTGCTTTGCTTGGAGGCAGTCCCGTACGGCCAAAGGGGTCTGCACTTGGAGCTTCATGGCCCATCTATGATGATTCTGACGTCCGGATGTATCTCGATGCCTATGAGAGTAATACCTGGTCCGAATACAGCAATATTGAAAGGGAGCGCGTATTCCAGATCGAAAAAAAGTACGCTGAATACATGGGCTCAGATTACTGTGTGGCAACAAGCTCCGGAACTGCAGCCCTTGAAACAGCACAGCGTGCCTTTGACATTGGTCCGGGAGATGAGGTCATTACCCAGACAAATACCTTTATTGCCACAGCTCTCTCCACTTTTAACCTGTTTGCCATACCTGTGTTTATTGATTCAGATCCCGAAACATTTATGATAAACGCCGATCTGATCGAGGAACGGATCAACGAAAATACAAGGGCAATAATCCCCGTCCATATAGGAGGAGCAGCTGCCGACATGGACAAGATCATGGCAATTGCAAGGAAGCATAACCTCGTGGTTATTGAAGATGCCTGCCAGGCACATATGGGTGAATGGAAAAATAAAAGACTTGGCACCATCGGCGACATGGGATGCTTCAGTTTCCAGGCAGGAAAAAGCCTGTGCTGTGGTGAGGGAGGTGCAGTTATTGGGAATGATGAATACCTGATGGCCAGGGCAAAAGGTTATACTCATATCGGAAATGATCCCCGGCGAAAGGGAAGGGTGTTTCCCGGATCCAATTTCCGGATGACACCATTCCAGGCGGCCATACTTACGGGGCAGATAAGACGCCTGGAGGACCAGAGCACACTCCGCGATGAAAATGCTGCTTACCTCGAAAAACTCCTTGGCGAAATAAAAGGGGTACGTCCGGCAAAGAAATACCCCGGTCAGACACGCCGGGGATATTACATTTACGGGATGATATATGACAAGGAGCACTTCAATGGCCTGCCAAAGCCAAAATTCAGGGAAGCCATGCGTGCCGAGGGGATCAGTTTCGGGAACGGGATCGATTCCTCACTGCACAGCCAGCCCTTCATAGAAGCATATTTTAACCTCAGGGCTTTTCAGAAAATCTATTCAAAGGAGAGACTTGATAAATACCGTAAGGAAAACCTTTGTCCGGTCAACGAAATGATAGAGAAGGAAACCGGTCTGTCGCTTGGACAGAGGGCATTCCTCGGCTCAAAAAAGGATATGGAAGATATTGTGACCGCAATCGTCAAAATACAGAAGAATTCATCAGCCCTGCTTTAAACAGGGCAGTGCTGAAAAAGCTGATTTTAAACATTTTAATAAACAGAACCAATATGTTAAAAGGAGCGAATTTAAAACTGCTGTTCTTAATAGCTGTAATTTTAATGCTGGGGAGTGTTTCCTCACAGAGCCAGGATGTAAATGATCTTAGGCTTAAAGACTACAGGCCGAAATCGATATATAATATTCCCGTAACAAATGTCGCTAAGGCAAAATACCCGGCAATTGATATGCACACCCACGTTTACGGCAGGACCAATGATGAAATTGCACGATGGATATGACAAACGACGGTCTTATGAATGCCGCAAAATGGGAAGTCAGGATGGAATACGGGACGGATATGTCATTTAACGAGAGGATGTTCAGGGTTACCTTCAGGATTCTGGAAACAGCCGATGAACATTTTTATGAAACGGATATGTTTGGTTACCACTGGCCACTCTATGGCCTGGCCCTGACCGATCAGACCCTGAAAAAGATCTACAGGGAGAATGCATTGAAACTACTAATGAAATAAAAATCTTAGCGGATTCTTTTCATCTTTGGCAATCCTCTCAGCATTATTGCTTAGTTGTTTATTCAGATTTTCCTGATCGGGCTCCGGATCGAATTATTTGAAATTAACGGGTCCGAACTGGCTTACGTACCAGGTTCGGGTACGTATCTTTATCTGACCGGTTCTGGTCTGTAAATTATCTGCATTTTCTGAGGTAATGAAATATTTTTTTATTTACAGTTGTCTAAAATAAAAACAATAATATGAAGAAACATATTCTCATAACAATAGCGACACTCTTTCTGGTTTCATCCTCCTGGAAAGTTACTGAGATTCATACTTATCAGGAAGACCTGAACAGTATGGCTTCCACTCTTCAGAAGGATTTTGAATCCGGGCATGAATTTGAACTGGCAATCGATCTGGAGCTTGCCCGGTTTGAGGGCAGGTCTCTGCGCCCCTATGTTGCAATATGGGTTGAGAATGAGAAAGCAGAGTCTGTCCGCACCCTTGCATTATGGTTCAACAACTACAAGTGGCTTCCAGACCTCAGAAGATGGTACAGTAAAAACTTTGAAAAAACACAGGAACCTGATTATATAGATGCTATCACCGGAGCCACCCGCCCTGCCGGAAAGTATACAATTATTTGGGACGCCAAAGACGATAACGGCAACTTGCAGGAGTCGGGGAAATATACAGTTTACATCGAAGTTGTCAGGGAGCGGGGAACCTATCAGCTTATCAGACAGCAGTTTGAACTGAACAATATGCCCCAGCGCTTTGATCTGCCGCCCGGAACAGAAGTTTCCTCGGTGACCATAGAATACCGCAAAGCTGACAAAACCATTACAGCATTAAAATAACCATGGCCAGAAAGAATCTCAACTCCCTGATCAGGTGGGTACATATCTACTTTTCCATGTTCGGCTTTGCAGCACTCTTCTTCTTTGCGGTAACCGGAATAACATTGAACCACCCCGGCTGGATGGAAGGCAACCAGAAGGCAGAAAGAGTGAAGGGTACAATTGGTCCTGCATTGGCAGACAGAGGTGAAATAACTGCTGAGGCAAGGGATTTAATAGTGGAAGAGCTGCGAAATGCCCATAATATCAGAGCCAGACTTACAGATTTTCGCATTGACGATTTCGAATGCTCCGTCTCATTCTCAGGTCCCGGATACAATGCCGATGCCTTTATTGAAAGATCAACCGGACAATATGATCTGACCGTTACCTCGGCCGGATTTATTGCGGTTTTGAATGATTTACATAAAGGAAGTGATACAGGAACGCGATGGGCAACGGTCATCGATATTTCCGCCATTCTCATGATATTAGTATCAGTTACAGGGCTTGTAATGATATTTTACCTATGCAGGAGAAGATTGCCGGGACTTATCGTTGCTGCGATCGGTGCCCTGACTTTTATAGTACTCTGTATTGTGTTAAACTAGAGTTTTACAGGCAAACAAGGATTCCGACCTTCTTAAGGTTGAGCCTGATCTGAGGCTCAGAATGGGGGAATGAAAGTAAAGCCTTACGAAAAAACAAAAAATATGGCTATTCGGTAAGGTGCATAAAGAACAGGCAGATTCACTTTTCCTGATAACCGGGGAAGATATAATTCAATTTTGTCTCAGGTTATGCCTTTACCCTTTTTGAATATCATGAACCAGGAAAACTGATAAAAATCTCCCGCTTCTTTATTCATTAGCGACATATCGCCTTTAAATGGGAACGGGATCAGGACGTCGTGCCCTGTTTTCCAGTTGGCCGGGGTCATAACATTTTCACTATAGGTTGCCTGAAGGGCTTTGATGGTTCTGACAATCTCATCCATATTCCGCCCGACCTCCTGCGGGTAAAAGAATTCGGCACTGATCTTGTTATCGGGATCAATAATGAAAACACCCCTCACATCCCGGGTGTTGTCCGACTCGGGATGGAGCATCCCGTAATGTTTTGCAATTACCAGGTCAGAGTCGTCAATTATCGGAAAACGGATCTTCTGCAGCCCATGTTTCTTATAAACGATCTCCTCAAGGGATCTTTTCCATTGCTCATGTGTTTCAAGCGGATCGGTTGAGACCGTCAGTAACTTCACTCCAAGGTTTTCGAATTCATCCTGAAGAGCAGCCAGTTCAATAAGCTCTGTCGAACAGACGGGCGTAAAGTCCATGGGGTGACTGAATATAACTTTCCAGTCCTTCCCGTAATCACCGGGGAAATTAACGGGTCCTTCTGTCGATTCAGCAGTAAAAGAAGGGGCATTTTCTCCGATCAGAGGAATTCGGAAGTTCCTGGCCTCTGTTCTTCCGGACGGTTTGCCTGAACTGCTTCCCTTTGAAAATATATTTTTAAATAAGAACATCTGTTTTATCTTTAAAGCAGAGTAGGTAAGAATATGAAGTAAAACCAATTAAAACTTCTTCTTTTTTAATAAACAAAATCCAAATACTTATGTTCAGTCGCGGAACTGAAGAGCGCCCAAGGAATCCCCGGGCATGATCAAAGAAGCAGACGGTCAGTAAAATTTCATATATTTATTCCCCTGTTCCAATTATGACTACTTATGAAAAATAAACTATTCTTTCTGCTGATAATTTCGTTGCTCTGTTCCGGTGCGCTGTCCGGACAAAGTAACAGGGTTTACACTGAGGCTGCATACGATCGCGCTGCATCGATGCTAAGCGGTAATGTGAGCAAACTGATTGACAATCAAATTCGTCCGGAATGGCTCCCAGACGGACGGCTGTGGTACAAATCAATGACCGGGAATAATGTTGTGTTCAAACTTTTTAACCCTGCCGATAAAAAAGTCATATCGGCAGGGACCCGTAATGAGCTCTTCGAAAAAGCCTCATACAGGCCACAGGTAACTAAAGTCAGTCCAAATGAGGTACTATCTCCCGACCGAAAATATTCTGCATTTATACGGGACTGGAATTTATGGATCAGGGAAATATCCACCGGAAAAGAGACTCCCCTGACGACCGACGGAACGGAGAACTTCGGATATGCCACTGATAATGCCGGCTGGAGGCAGAGCGACAGGCCCGTGCTCAGCTGGTCGCCCGATTCGAGAAAAATAGCGACCTACCGCCAGGATCAGAGACATGTAAGCAACATGTATCTTGTGAAAACCAGGGTCGGAGAGCCGGAACTCAAAGCCTGGAAATACCCTTTGCCCGGGGATGAGGAGATAATTCGCATTTACAGGATCATCATTGACCTGGACCGGGAACCTTCAGCTATAATAAGGCTTAAAATGGACAGCGATGCCCGGAGGGGAACATTGTGCGATGACATTTCATGCGAGGGTGGATTCGATGATATTGCATGGAGCAACGACAGCAGGAAGCTGGTCTTTGTTTCAACCAGCCGCGACCATAAAAAGGCAAATGTGAGAATGGCTGATTGTGAAACCGGCGAAGTCAGGGAAATTTTCGAAGAGACGGTTGAAACGCAATACGAATCAGGACAGGGAACGATAAACTGGAAATATCTTTCAGCAACTGATGAGATTATCTGGTACTCCGAAAGAAGTGACTGGGGGCATCTTTATCTTTATAATGCACCGGATGGAAGACTGAAGAATCAGATTACCTCGGGCGAATATGTTGTAAGACAAGTATTAAGAATTGATGAGAGTAAAAGACAAATCTATTTCATCGCCAGTGGCAAAGAAGCGGACTCGAATCCCTATTACAGGTATCTGTACAGGGTCGATTTCAGCGGAAAAAATCTCACTTTGCTCACGCCGGCAATGGGCGACCACACAGTCAGCTTCTCACCCGACGGTAAATTCTTCCTGGATTCCTGGTCTCAGCCCGATGTTCCTCCTGTTAATGAGGTAAGAAACATTAACGGGCGGCTTACGGCCACACTCGAAAAAACCGATATCTCGCGTCTCACTGCCACGGGATGGAAGCCTCCGGTTCCGTTTACCGTAAGATCGGCTTATGACAGATGGGATTTATACGGCCTGATGTTCAATCCGGTAAACCTCATTCCTGAAGGCAAATACCCGGTGGTTGTATATATTTATCCGGGACCACAGGGCGGAAGCGTAGGTTCATGGAGTTTCAACCCGGCAAGGGGGGACAATCACGCCCTTGCTGAACTGGGCTTTGTCGTTGTACTGCTCGAAGGCAGCTGTAATCCAGACAGGTCAAAATCATTTCATGATGCCTGCTATGGGAACATGGCCGAAAATACTCTGCCTGACCAGGTCTCGGGCCTGAAACAGCTTGCAGAACGATATCCATACATTGATCTCAACCGCGTGGGGATCTGGGGTCATTCGGGCGGGGGTTTTGCCACTGCGGCAGCAATGTTCAGATTCCCCGAATTCTTCAAGGTTGGGATATCGGAGTCGGGTAACCACGATAACCGGGGTTATGAAGACGACTGGGGTGAAAGGTATATCGGTCTTGAAAAAATTGATAAGAATGGTGTATCAAACTACGAGATCCAGGCGAACCAGTTGTATGCAAGTAATCTGAAAGGGAAACTCCTTCTGGCTCATGGCGGCATGGATGATAATGTTCCGCCGTATAATACTTACCTTGTTGTCGACTCACTCATTAAGGCAAACAAGGACTTCGACCTGCTGATCTTTCCCAATGCCAGACATGGTTTCGGCTCCGACAGCTACTATATGATGCGAAGGCGCTGGGATTATTTTATAACCCATCTTATGAAAGCTGTCCCTCCAAAAGAATACCTGCTTAAGGTTGATCCTGATCCAAGGCTAAGGATGGGGGAATGAAGATAGCTGGATAATCAATCCCGGAAATTATTCGTATATTTGTGTGTTATGAACAGAATGCTTCCAAAGGCGGCATTTGTTATTCAGGTTATCATTATTATCCTGACAGCATCCTGTGATAAAGAGGTCAGGCCTCCGATCGTGGGAAGAACAACCGTATCAGGCATAAAAACACACGAGGCAGTTGCGGTAAGCTGGATCTTCCACAACGGGGATGCAGAAGTAAAAGAGTGCGGTTTCTGCTGGAATACAAAAGGCAATCCTACAATTGATGATTACTGCATTAAAGCAGAACTTACAGACAAGAAGATTACAGCTTCAATCAAAGATCTTTCAGAGGGGAGCAGGTATTATATAAGGTCATATGCAATAAACAGGGCAGGCGTCTCCTATGGCGAAGTGAGGAGCTTCATAACAATATCATACAAGCTTCCTGTTCTGTATGCTCCATACATCGTGGAGGTCACCCACGATATGGTGGTCTGCAGCGGGGCAACCGTAATTGAGGATAACACCGACAATATTATCTCGAAAGGCATCTGCTGGTCAACAACAAAAAATCCCACTGTTAATGACTCAAAAGTGGAAGTCGGGGGTGGTTACGGATATTTTGGCGCGAAAATCGAAGGGCTTATGCCCGGGACCATCTATTACATCCGCGCATATGCGGTCAATGCTGCCGGTACAGCATACAGCGGACATGCAGTAGCAAGAACTTTCGACGGTTGTATGACCGATTATGAGGGGAACATTTACAGCACGGTCCGTCTCGGAAACCAGGAATGGATGAACAGAAACCTGAGGACAACTTACTTTTCAAACGGGGATAAAATCAATACGACTAATCCCCCTGAACTGAATACCAGCCAGGAAGAAAATCCTTTATATCAATGGGCCTACAGAGGTGAGGAGGTGCCTGAGCACCTTATTATAGGCCGGGGAAGGCTTTATACCTGGCACACTGTCGCCGATAACAGAAAATTGTGTCCCGACGGCTGGCATCTTCCCACGCTTGATGAATGGAATGAACTTATTGACCACCTTGGAGGAGAAACCCTGTCTCTCAGAGACCTCAAGTGGTGTTCAAACTTCCACTGGGACCCGAACCATCACTTGGATCCCGGGCATGGCGAAGGTTGTTTCGGGGTTTATCTTGCGGGATTTCGCCAGGTTAACGGACAATTCCTGTCCGACTCCTACGGGACATACTGGTGGAGCGCAACTGAAGGATCTCCCGGGTATGGTTATGCCATATATTGCGGATCTTCGGACATTGATATTGTCACCACTTTCGAAAAGGATAAGAAATCCGGCTATTCGGTGAGGTGTGTAAAGGACAGGTAGATTCACTTTCCCCGATAACAGGGAGAGAATAATTCAAGTTTATCTCAGCCAACCCCATTACTTTTTTTGAATATCATGAACCATGAGAACTGGTAATATTCTCCTGCTTTCTTATTCATGAGCGACATGTCGCCTTTCAGGGGGAAAGGCACGAGGACATCATGCCCGTTTTGCCAGTTGGCTGGTGTCAAAATATCTTCTCTGAAGGTTTTCTGAAGGGCTTTGATGGTTCTTACGAGCTCATCCATATTACGTCCTACCTCCTGCGGGTAAAAAAATTCGGCCCTGACTTTGTTATCGGGGTCAATAATGAAAACACCCCTCACATCCCTGGTGCTGTCTGACTCGGGGTGCAGCATCCCGTATAGTTTTGCTATTGTCAGGCCAGAGTCGTCAATTATCGGAAAACGGATTTTCTGTGGCAAATATTCCTTATACCCGATATTTTCAAGAGAAGCTTTCCATTGAATATGCGTGTCAAGGGGATCGGTTGATACAGTCAATAACTTTACTCCAAGCTTTTCAAATTCATCCTGAAGAGCAGCCAGTTCAATCAGTTCTGTTGAACACACGGGAGTAAAGTCCATCGGATGACTGAGTATTACTTTCCACGCCTGGCCATAAACAGCAGGAAAATTAATGGGTCCTTCTGTCGATTCAGCCGTAAATGAGGGAGCATTCTCCCCTATCAATGGAATGCGGAGGTTCCTGAACGCGGTTCGCCCGGGCTGCTCAGCTGAATTGCCTCTCCTTGAAAATAAATCTTTAAGCATGAACATCTGTTTGACTCTTAAATTTGTTCCTGAAAGTAAAAATGGAAATCCGGTCGATATTCTCCTTTTCTAATAAACAAAGCTCAGGTTCTTCTGTTCAGAAGTAAAACGGAATAGTTATCAAAGGAGACAAGTCTTGGAAAAATAATCGGAGTATGGATTGACCAGGCTTTATGGCGGATTATTTGAGTTTATATCTTGTTTTCCGCCGGAACACCGGTAGATGAAGGCTTTGATTTCCTGAATCTGAACCTGGCTTTCAACTTGTCATAGAAACTTCTTCCAAGGATAGCAAGGCTTGAATAAAACAATATTTCACCGGCTATCAGTAATCCTGTGGCTATGCCGGCCTTCTGACCGGCGGGCAGATTTAACCAGGGGACTACAGGTATAAGCAGAAATAGTACACACGACACTGCCAGTACTATAAATCCTGCTATTCTCAGAGGCTTGCTGCTGGTTTTCATACTTGTTTAATTTCATATTAAACCTTCCCGAAGCTCACTTTGTTCATAAAGTTATGCAGAAATTGACTTTGCTCTTATAATCTCTTTCAAGCTTCTTTCTTGCGTTGTTAAGTATAAAGACGGCTTTGTCGATTGTCCTAAGCCGGGTCGGGAATGACAGAATTTTCATACAGTCCATATATTTCCGTTCCAATAATGTGAACCTTAGTGTCTGTCAAAATTATAGTAAATTTATATTCTCAAATCCTTTTTGCCATGAAAGACTATTACAGGATACTCGGACTTGACAGAAAATCATCTATCGATTCAATAAAACAGAGGTTCAGGGAACTTGCCTTTGAAAATCACCCGGATATCAGCGATAAAAAAGATGCAGCCGCGATCTTCATCGAGATTTATGAAGCCTACCATATCCTGAGCGATCCTGACAGGAAAGCCGGTTATGACCTGCTGCACGACAGATACATCGGGAATAAAACGATCCGGATCCCCGATGAAGAATCGGTCAGGACGGATTTAGATACCTCTACTTGTACGGCAAGGGAGCGAGCGCAGCAGAAGGCAAAGGCAACATACCATGATTTCATAAAAGAGATGGATTGTTTTTTCATGCCGGGACAAAAGGCAGATGGCAGGCCATTCTATTACGGTATGCATAAACATGTCGGGATATCGGGCGGAATCGGCCCGATGGGGAGCATCAGGGCGAAGAGCGTAAGAATACCCGTGCCGCGAAGTAAAAAGGCACAAACCATGCATCTGCTGGGATTTCTTATAAAATTGCTCTTTTTCATCCTGGGAATAGCCATCCTTAAATTTAACCTGCTGCCATCCGCAGATATTTACAGTAAAATGGCCGTTTTGCCTGCCTGCATACTTACCGGTGCAATAATTACATATTCGGTATACCGTCTGAACAAAACCGGTTCAAAATTCTTTCATGCCCGCCAATTCCCCATCGTAAAAAAATACAGGAAGAACGGATACAAAAGGGGAAGCCATCCCATGATATCTACAACACCAGTCGGGCCGGTGACCTGGTTGCTGAGGTTAATATTCTGATTTATTGAATATATTTGTAATATCCACATATTTTAATACATTGTGTGGGTTCTTCAGCCGTTAATTAAATTCAGCAATATGAGAATATTACTTAAGTTAAGTTGCTTATTGCCGGTGCTTTCGCTGCCCATATTGATATTTGCACAGCAGACCCAGCCGGTCCCGGTCTCATTGACCAAAATCGGAGAAAACCTTTATGAGATCAGGGGAGGAAGCGGGGCAAACGGGGGAGCCTATATAGGAGAGTACGGAGTTCTGGTGATTGATGCAAAGATGACCCGGGAATCTGTTGAACAGACCATACAGGAGATTAAAAAGTTAACAGACAAACCCATACGGTTTATGGTGAACACCCACAGCGATGGCGACCATGTAACCGGGAACAGGTTTTTCCCTGAGTCAGTCATATTCGTGGCCCACGAAAATTGCCGTCAGGAATTTTTTCACCCCGGAAGGGACGGGAAACCCTCAACCTGGAACGATCCGGAACTGGCACCTTTTATTCCTTCGGTCACCTTTACCGAAAGGATGGACCTGTATGTAGGACCGAAGAGCACGGAGCTTTGGTATTTCGGAACAGGACACACCACCGGAGATATAGTTGTCTATTTCCCGGATGAGAAGATCGCCTTCGTAGGTGATCAGGTTTTTAAGGGACGTGTTCAGCTTATTCACTCATATAAAGGAGGCAATTCATTCAGACATGTTGAAGCACTGGAAAAAATGCTTGAAACACTGGATGCGGAAAAATTCTGCAGCGGCCACAGCGAGGCATTGAACAGGAATGATATACGTACACATATCGGAGAAATGAAAGAGCTTCAGAACAGGGTGGCCGGTCTTGTAAAGAAAAATGTTTCACTTGAAAATATCAGGAAAGAGTTCCGGACCGACCAGGGCAACCTTGTTGAGACTATTTATAACGAGCTTACGGCTTCAAGATAATTGATAATAACCCTCAGAAAAAGAATTAAATAATTATACATTTCAATCCCTAAAACTATCCCTACCATGAAAACCGAGAAGAGACGCACTTTCATCAAAAAGTCGGCTATAGCCTCCGCCGGAATAGCCATTGGAGCACCTGCATATATAAAGGGCTTTGCACAGGTTAAGCCGAGCGACATCCTTAATGTTGGTGTGATCGGAATAAACGATCGCGGCGGACTATACGGAGGATCGGGGCATACTGCAAATTTCACAAAGATAAAGGAGACACGGGTAACCGCCATCTGCGATTGTGTTGATTACCTGCTTCCCAAGGCAGTTAAGGATATTGAAGATCTTGGAGGCGCCAGGCCGAAGACATTCACCGATTACCGCGACATGCTGAATGAAAAGGATCTGGATATTGTAGCCATCGCAACTCCCGACTACTGGCACGCACTGATGGCTGTACACGCCTGCCAGGCCGGAAAGGATGTTTACGTTGAGAAACCTCTTGCCTATACAATTGATGAAGGGAGAAAAATGGTACAGGCCGCCAGGAAATATAACAGGATCGTCCAGACCGGTACCCAGAGAAGGGCCAGCAGGCTTAACATGAAAGCCATAGAGATGGTTCGCGATGGTATTATAGGAGATGTCTATATGGGCAGGGGAACCGTGTACCGCTCCCGTCCAAGCATCGGCAGAAAGCCCGACGGTACGGTTCCGCAGGGTGTCAACTGGGATCTTTACAGGGGTCCTGCGCCAATGATACCCTTCAACGAGAATCATTTTATCTACAACTGGCACTGGTACTGGGACACAAGCACAAGCGAATTCGGAAACAACGGCACTCATGCAATGGATATTATCCGTCTTGGCATGAACATTAACGAACACCCTGTGAAGATAGCCTGCTGCGGAGGGTTTTATGCTTATGCAGACGAATCCGACCAGGATGTGCCAAACTTCCAGGTTGCCACATTCGAATATGCCGGCAACAAGATCCTTGAGCTTGAGGTAAGAAGCCTTCCCACACCAAATGAACCCTGGGGCAACCTGTGGCTGGGAACGAAAGGATATGCTTTCGTGGTGGGCAACAGCTTCCAGGTATTTCAAAGCGGTAATGCACCGGCTTCGGTCGGAGGCCAGACAGGAACTGCCGCATTCAGTACCGGGGCACAACAGGACAGATCGACAAAAGCAACGATAACGATAACTGAGGCAGATCTTGAGCCTGACTCCAGAAGAGAAGAAATTGCCAAAGCACGAATCGATTTCCACTTCCAGAATTTCGTCGATTGCGTGAAGAGCCGCAATTACAAAAACCTTATAGCTGATGTCGAAGAAGGGCATATCTCAACCACAATGATGCATCTGGGCAATATTGCATACCGCACTGGCAGGAAACTGATCTTTGACGGGAAAACCGAACGGTTCGGGAATGACCAGGAAGCCAACGGCTACCTTTCCCGTCCCGGAGGAGGCAGAAAGCCGTATAATATGCCGGATGTGGTTTGAGAGCTGAGGCTGAAATAACAAAGGATAAGATAACCTGTTTAATAAAAAATCTGCCGGCCATTTCTGAAAAAAAGAGAAATGGCTTGATACAGAAATGGATTTTCTGTTATTTTTACTTATGCTTTTACGCCAGATCCCAATCCGCCGGAAAAGAAATAACTGTTTCACATTTATTTTTGTTTTCCTTTTAACCTCCAGCAACATCTCATTCTCACAGGATCTCTCAGGGATTTCGAAACAGGAACCTTTTAAGATCAATGGATCCCTGACTGCCAAACTGCAGTTCTACGACTCGGATAAAACCAATCCCTCAAGGTCTCCTTTTATGTGGTACCTTCAGGGTTCTCCCGTTATTACTTTATATGGAATTGTCCTTCCGTTTTCCTTCCGCCTGAGTGAACAACAGAGAGACTTCAGGCAGCCTTTTAATCAATTCGGTGTCAGTCCCTATTACAAATGGGCAAAACTTCATCTTGGATACCGGTCCCATAACTGGTCGACCTACAGCCTGGCAGGCCATTCAATATCAGGAGCGGGGCTGGAGTTGTCGCCGGGAAAATTCCAGTTTGGAATAGCGACCGGCAGGCTGCTTAAGCCGGTTAAGTACCTCGACGATCCTGAAAATATTAAACTGCAGACCCCGGCATACAGGCGTTCAGGTACAGCAGTCAGAATCGGATACGGCACCGAAAAGAACAACTTCAGTTTAATTGTACTGAAAGCAAGGGACGACTCAACCTCGCTGGGTGAGATACCCGTTAAATACAAGCTTACACCCGACGAAAACCTGGTGGTTTCATTTCTTACAAAGCAAACAATTGCTGAAAAATTCCTTTTTGAGCTCGAGGTCGCCCAAAGCCTTTATACAAAAGACGCACGGACTGCCCTGTCGGATTCCACGGGAGATCTGATGTCAAAAATCTTCTCCCCTCTTATGAAGAATCATGAATCGACCTCCTCCAGCAACGCCCTCAGGACATCTTTCGGATACCAGTCGGATCTTTTCAGCCTGATGCTGAGATATCAGCGTGTTGAGCCGGATTTCAGGTCAATGGGAGCATACTACTTTGCTACCGACCTGAGCAATATAACCATAGAACCGTCCCTGAAACTGATGCAGAAGAAACTGACCCTGGCAGGAAGCGCAGGCACCCAGGTTGACAACCTCAATAACGATAAAAACCTTAGGACACGCAGGACAATCACTTCCGCCCGTGTAAATTATGTGCCTCTGCCCCAGTACACTCTTAGCGCTTTCTACTCAAATTACGGACTGGCACAGGAATCAGGACTACTCTCCATCGACACGCTTCGAACCAGCGAAGTGGCACAGGCTACCAGCCAGTTCGGGATTACACAGTCGGTCAACCTGATTGGAGAGAAACTGGGGCATAACCTGATGCTGAATTTCAATCACCAGAACCTTAACGACAGGAATGAGAATACATCGCAGTACAGTGAGTTTGCAACAAATATTTTATCGGCAAATTATTTTGTCACCTATATGCCCTTTAGCCTAAACGGCTCCGTTGCATTTTTATACACTCATTTCTCTCAGGATACGATCATCACGCTCGCTTACGGTCCTTCGGCAGGCTTAGGAAAATCATTCCTCAAAAACAGGCTGACAGCCAATATTTATTATTCTCTTGTCAACAACAAGGTACAGAATAAAGATGCCGGCAAGACAAGCATACTTACGATGCAGATGGGCTATAAACCTGCAAAAAATCACCGTTTTGCCCTTAAGTTCAATTACAGCAAGAACAACCGTAAATCAACAGGTTATGATTCATATTATGAAAACAGGCTCGATTTTGACTATACATACACTTTCTGATCTAAAAGGATGCTGATGAAATTCAAGAATAAATATTTCATGCTGCCGCTTGTGGTGTTTTTGCTAAGCGGAGCTTTGTTTCCGGCACTCTGCTTTTCGCAGGAGATGACCGTGAATGTTATGGTCAGGCCTCCTTACGCGACAAAGCTGGATCTGTATCCTGAGCAGACCACTGTGATGGTAACTTATCCATATTCAGTAACCGGAACCTTCTCGATCCGTATCAGGGGCAACAACGGGATTGATCTGATTACTGCTCCCGATTATTCTGGTCCGGCAATAACGATTATTGCCAATACGATCAACCAGTTCAGGGGAAATGATCTTTCCGGGTATTTCGAGTACCAGAACCTTATAAGCAGGGGCATCCCGATGCAGGAAATCATTGAAAACGGCCTTCCTGAGGGAAACTATCAGATCTGTTTCAGGCTGAAGGGACCTGACGGTAATTTTATTTCGCCTGACGAGCCCGCCGGCTGCAGTAATTTCTTCAATATCCGTTATGGTGAGCCTCCCATGACCATTAATCCGCAATGCGGCACTGTACTGAGTCAGTCGCCTGTACAGAATATAGTTTTCAGCTGGACACCCGCTACCAATGCTCCGGCCTGGACTCAATACACCCTGAAAATAGTTGAGTTGCTTGATTCGACCCAAAACCCTGACGCTGCAATGCTTTCCGCAACCGAACCGGCATTTTTCGAGACAACCCTGGAGGGACGATTCTCATTTTTCTATGGCCCGGCACAACCTCTTCTGGAAAAGGGCAGGATCTATGCCTGGCAGGTTATAGCCGAGGAGCCGGAAACAGAGGCTAAGTTCTCAAACAACGGTCGCAGCCCGGTATGCTGGTTCAGGTGGGATCCCTTTGAGCCACCTGCAATTTCAATTGATGTGCCATCGCAGAAGGTTGCCGCCAGCGGAGCAAAATTAAGCGCTGTATCAGGACCGGAACCTATACCACTTTCTGTTGTCACAGGCAAACTTAACTATAAATTCAAGGGAGAATCCTCATCCTCATATTACGCCCAGGCACCATCGCAGAGCGGCATCTCACAGGTTACAGGCCAGGGAAGCGGCAGCGACCTCTTATATAATGTCAACAATATAAGCACTTCCAACTCCTTGCCGTTGGCCAATGTAAAGGTCAGCCTTGTTGTAACATACGTTCTGAAGGGTAATATGAACAATAAAACATACAACGGGGAGCCGGTCAATATGAACGACCTGAGGGAGGATCAGAAATTCCTGGGGCAATATCCCGATCACGAAAAAGTACTTGCAACAACAACCACGAGTGCCGACGGCAGTTTCTCCTTCACTTTTATGAATACAGCCCTGGATCTTGGCCTGGTTGATGATAATGCCTACTGGAAATCTGGAGGGGGTGATTTTTTCGACCTGATGACAGGAAAAGTCTACAAAGTGTTCCGGCTGCTTGTCGAAAACAAATACTACTGCAGCCCCGATATCAATATCAGGCTTGAACCGTGGCAGGCTCTTGAGCTGGGTACGGTAGTATCATACGTCAAGAGCTATAACCTGAAAGTATCTGCATCGTGGACCTCTTCTCAGTTCTGGGAGGTATTGGGAGGCCAGGGCAAGCCACTCGATCAGGTTAAAACGGTCCTTATGAGGAAAACCGAAATTGCAGGCATTCCCCGGGATGAAGTGGTACATCCTGTATCAGGAAAGCTGCCTACATTCAATATCTTCCCCAAAAATATCCAGACCGGATATACTGACGGGGACGGTACTTTTACCTTCAGAAACCTGGTAAGGCACGATCCCGACAACAACCAGGACAGGTACTATGTGGTTTGTGAACCTGATAAAAATAAAGGTATCAACATCTTCAAAAAACGGGAAAAGGCATATTATCCCCTGTATGATAAGGACAGGAAAGACTTCCCCTTCAACTCGCTTAGATTTTCCGATCCCGGCCCGGGATTGCCTGCCACACAGTATGATGCATATGGTGAGGACATTACGTGGAACAGTCAGCTGGAGGTAAAGACGTACGAAATAAAGATGGAGCTCTACCCCGACAAACCCAGGATTGCCGGTAAAATAGAAACAGAGCAGGTTGGAACAAAGCCTATGAGTGATGTTACACTGATGCTCCTCAGCAATTATAAGCGTTCTTCCAGCTATAATGTTCTGGTAAGAACGGCAAAGACCGATGCCAGGGGTTATTATGAATTCGACAATCTCGATGTGGAACTGGGCGATTTCAACACCGAGGGCTTTACCGAGGTGATCGGCCCGGAGAGGTCATTATTCTGCACCCCTGCAGGATTTAAAGGCGAAACACGATATTACGGAAAGCTACTATGGGGGCAGCAGATAATCGAAAATATTATGCTTGAGCCTGACGGAGTGCTTACAGGATATGTTATCGACGACAGGGGGAATGCTGTTGCAGCAGATATTCAGGTGGATGACCTTGCCTTTGCTTCCACCACCACACAGTTTGAATATAATCAGTCTGCTGGCGGAGGTGCATTGCCATCCGGTCTCCAGAGTGCATCCCAGTCGTTTATGCCTACGGGAATGAAGCAGGTATTTAATATTAAGGCTCCATCAGGGGAGAAAAGCAAAAAAAACAACATACCGAAATATACGGGCTATTACACCGAGACCAATACG
>CAYRQY010000013.1:0-15324 GCA_964426435.1 uncultured Rikenellaceae bacterium
CCCATGCTTCACTTTCCGGTCAGGAAGGATTGTTGTGGTTTCTGCAATTTATGAATACAAGTTTCGGAATGCATTTTTTTCATTATATTCATCCTGTTAAAACAATTGCTAAAATTAAAAACAACAAATCATGAAACGACTTATTTCATTAGCCTTAACAATCTTATTATCTGTTACATTCATTACTGTATCCGGACAGCAGACAAAGAAAGACCCTGCCGGAACATGGAAATTTGAAGCTCCATATGCCCCTGAAGGATATAATACCGGTACCATACAGGTTGGCATGAGTGAAAACAAAATGACTTCCACTATCGGATTCACGGGGAGCGATTATAAAATCCCGGGTGAGAGAGTCAGGTTCGAGAATGAACAGCTATTGTTTTCTGTATACCTCGAGGGAGCTGAAATCAGTATAGTAATGAAAATGGAAAGCAACACAAAAATGTCGGGTTATGCCAATACCCCCGACGGGCAGATCCCAATCACACTTGTAAGGGAAGAAGTTAAGAAGTGATTTGCTGCCCGGTAATTCCCATATTATGACCGGCTTCAAACCGAAATTAGTAATCTGAAAGATTGAAGAAGCTGTTATTGATTTTTGTACTGGTATTTTTGCCGGCAAACCTGCTGTTCCAGCAGATCATTCTTGAGAAACCTCTGAGTGAACGACTTACAGGGTATCGCATTGACGTTCGCCTCGATGATGAAAAGAAAACTGTTGCCGGTATAGTGGATGCCTTCTGGGTTAACAATTCAGCCGGAGTCGTGCCCGATCTTCAGATGCATCTTTATATGAATGCCTTTAAAAGCAGCAGGACAACTTATTTTAAAGGCATGAGAAGCAAACCCTTACGATCCTCCGAATCCGGATGGATAGAAATCGGACAGTTTACTGACAACAGGGGAACCGACCTGATGCCGTTTATTGAATATATCAGTCCCGACGACGGCAACCCGTACGACAGTACCGTAATAAGGATAAACCTGCCTGAACCTGTAAAGCCCGGTGACACTGCGTTCGTCAGAATAGGTTTTACAACCAGGCTGCCAGCCACAATACGCCGTACAGGATATACCGATGATTTCTGGTTTGTTGCCCAGTGGTTTCCCAAATTCGGGGTTTTCGAAACTGCAGGAATGAGGTATGCCGAATCCGACGGATGGAACTGCCATCAGTTTCACGCCAACTCCGAATTCTATGCCAATCACAGTGTTTATGATGTCTCAGTAACTCTTCCCGATAAATATATTGTGGGAAGCGGTGGTATTACGATCTCGGAAAAAGCAGCCGGCGAGGGTTTGAAAAAGGTTGTTTGCAGGGCTGAGGATATTGTTGATTTTGCATGGACTGCCTGGCCCCGGTATTCAGTTCATAAGGATACATGGAACCATGTGGATATTACGCTGCTTCTGCCGCCTGAGCGGCTTGAACAGGTTAACAGGCAGTTCACAGCGGTTAAGTATGCCCTTGAATACTTTACGGAAAACATGGGCCCTTATCCCTGGCCGCATCTTACTTTCGTTGATCCGCCCGCAATCGGAAGCGGAGCAGGAGGGATGGAGTACACCACTCTTTTTACTACCATCTCGGCATACAGGATGCCTGATTGGATCAGGCTGCCGGAAATGGTAACAATACATGAGTTCGGACACGCTTACTTCATGGGCATCATTGCAAGTAACGAGTTCGAGGAGCCGTGGCTTGACGAAGGGGTGAACTCATTCTGGGAGGCGAGGATTATTGATCACTACTATGGCAAGAGATCGGGTATGATTGATCATCCTCAATTGAAGATACCCGATGCCGCGCTGTCGCGGCTTTCTTATACGACTTCTCCATTAAAGCAGCTGGTCTCCAATGATAAATATTCCTGGAATTATCCGAGGGGCTCATACAGCATGATGTCGTACAACAAGGCGGCCACCTGGCTGTTTACACTCATGGGTATTGTTGGAGAGGATACAATGAACGAAATATTCAGGGAATATTATCGCCGGTGGGCTTTTAAGCATCCTTCGGGAAGGGACTTTGTTGATGTGGTGAATGATGTGGTTTTGAAGATCCATGGGGATAAATTCGGCCCTGACATGAACTGGTTCTTCGAACAGACACTCTACGGGACGGGTATATGTGACTACAAGGTCACATCAATAACTAACAACACAATTACAGATAGTTACAGTCCATGGTCAGAAGCTGACACCACAATATCAGAACGCTCTGAGAAGAGTTCCCTGATAAAGGCAGTGGTTTATGTGGAAAGGGCAGGAGAAGTGAAACTTCCGGTTGAAGTGCTTATCGGATTTGATAACGGCGATGAGGTTACTGAGATGTGGAACGGCATTGAGAGATTCAAAAGGTTTGAATACGAGGGAACCCGAAAAATAGCCTGGGTGAAAATAGACCCTGATTACAAGATAAGAATGGATATTAATTATGTCAATAACTCTATGACCACAGAGCCTGACCGGGTTCCGGTGAAAAGGATCACAGGCAGGCTGATGATGTTGATACAATTGTTGATCAGCCTGATATCATTATAATAAGGTTTGCAATGCGACTATTTAAAGCTTTAACAGACGGGGCATCAGGGGCGTTAAAAATGTGGAAAGGGATTGTCACCGTGTGGTTCTTCCTGTTTTTGCTGGCTGCGGTTTTTGTGATGCCTCTTCGCGGAGTCCTCAACATTGGTTTTGGCGACAGTATGGTCGTCGAAAGACTGGCAGATGGTATTGATGTTGAGGTTTTTGCAGATCTCGGCACACTCTTGTCCGGTATTGTATCATTCTTCTTTTCAGGATTATTTCTTGTGATCCTGGCAGGCTTTCTGCTGAATATCTTTTTCGCCGGCGGTTTTTTCAGCAGACTAAAACAATCTGCCGGAGAATTCAGAATATCGGACTTCTTCCGGGAATCTGCCAGGAATTTCTGGTCTTATCTCGTGATAACCATCCTCGTGGATCTTATGATAATAAGCCTGGCAGTTCTAATAGTCATAATCCCTGTCTCGGTTGTCATCCAGGCGAACCCTGGTACAGAAGATAGCGGTTACAAGGCTGGATTAATATGTGCTGGTATTTTCCTGTTACTGCTGCCGCTGCTTATACTTGTCGCGGATTATGCAAGGGCATGGCAGGCATCGGAAGAGAAACCTGCCTGTTTCAAAGCAATAGGCCGTGGGTTCTCGATTACTTTCAGAACGATCCTCAGGTCATGGCCAATGATGGTTATGCTACTAATAGTACAGGCACTGTTTGTCATCCTGATTTTATATTTAATTCCCGCTGCAAAGCCCTCTTCCGGCTGGGGGGTATTTCTGCTCTTTTGGCTTTCACAGGGATTTTTCATCTTAAAGCTTCTGCTTAAGGTATGGCGCTACGGCAGCGTTACTGCATTAATGGAGCAGAGTTTGTCTCCCGGACCGGGAATCAGGGAAGAAGCGCCTCTGTTGCCTGAAGAACCGGAACTTCTCTCATCGCAGCTTCAGGATCCGGTTTCCGGTTGATGCTGTAAGGGGGTATCACATACCAGTATGTTGTAAGTGAGTAGTTTATAACAGCCGGCAGCCAGTGCCAGAGTTCAATGTCTGATCTTATCTGCGATCTGAACGGGATGGCGTCGAGCGAACGGTATCTCATATTTATCGTTGTTCCCGGGTGAAAATTCCCGCTGCCGTCAGGTTGTGCAATAAACGGATGTGAGAAGATCTCCGGTCTGCACCATGCATAACCATAATAATCCTCTGTACCTGTTCCGAAACTGGAAGGGAATTCTTCGCCATCAACATAAATCTTCTCATCCCCCTCGCCCCACCAGGCGTCAACAGTGTTGTAAACTGTTACGGCATCACCGGCATATACTCCCTTACCATCTATATTAATGAAGTTTATATCAGTGTGCTGACCGGTTCCTCCTGTCAGTTCGGATCCGGCAGCCTCTATCTGGTGATATTCATGCCAGGCCGAGCCAAAGTACATACTCTGCCTGTTCCACCTGTATCCTGAGATGTCAAGTTCCATATCTGCAATCAATTCGCGGCCGCTATGGTTTATCAGCGAAATTCTGCAGTTTTTGCGAAAGGGCATTAACCAGAATGATTCCTTTTCAACACCATTGTTCACTTTGCTGAACCACGTAAGGGAGTTTGTGATTTTATATCCTGTCCCGAAGAAATAACCTGCCGGTATCCATACTGAAGTGTAACCGTCGAATTCAATTCTCATCACCGTTGAATGAAGTGCCTGTTCGGGATCAACAGCCCTGATATTGAGTCTTATCCTGCTTATGGCTGAATTCCTGGCAGAAATTATGGTGCTTATTGAGTCGCCGGCAGGAATTGTCCCGGATAAGGAATAATTCCTCTTTGACCTGATTGCTGAAATTGACGGATCTGCAAGAAGCTCGTTTGTCCGGGCTATTAATGCCGAAGCATTCTGCAATTCATTCATTGTGAATGATACTACCCTGGTCCCTTTTTCATACTCCCTGTAGCAGATGTTGTAGTAAATGCTTGGTTTCCTTGTTTTTGGCGCAATAACTACTGCATCGCACTCGTATGTGATCCTGCACTGGTTCCGGTAAGGTATCGGCAGGTAAAGATTGTGACCATGCTGATGCGGCTCTGACAGGGGCGATACCGAAGTGCTTAAAGGTTCACCTGCAAGAAGCTGCCCGCTTATTATCCCAACAACATTATCTTCTATAACCGGTTCATCACTTCCGTCTATATAAATCCTCAGAATACCATCGGAGCTCCCTTCTCCTGCAAAGGTCATCCACCACCTGACAATTGCACCCGGACCCTCTGCATCGAAAAGCACATATTCCATTCTTCCGGAGGATGAATCCACATCAAGAAAATGGGTATAATCAGAATTGGCAAACCAGTTCGATATGCCATCAAGTTCCGATCTTCTGTCGTAACTGCTGAACTGTTTAAGATTATAGAAAGGCTCAGGGAATCTTGTCAGGCTCTCCCTGTCGGTCATTTCAATCAGCAGGCTTCTGATGCTGATAACTCTTTCTCTTTTGCAGCTGCTTACCAGCAGACCGAACAATACTAATAAAAGCAGAAACAGCGGCACTTTAATTCCGTATGCTTTCCTTAAGAGGCTCCCTGTAATCATATTTGAATGTTTAATTGGTGTATGATTCTTCATTAAAACAGACCCAGTATCAAAATTATGAATTTTCAAAGGCCCGGAGTGCTTCCTTGCTTAAAAATGTTAACTTAATGGCGCAAACGGAAATTATCGTCAGATTGAAAAAGAATACAGAAAATGGATAGAAACGAGGTTTTATCTTTAAAACAGGAGGCGGAAAACCACCTGATTAATGAACTCCTGCCATTCTGGACCAGCAGAATGACAGACCAGAAGAACGGGGGCTATTTAACTCACTTCGACCGGGATGGAAATGACACCGGCGAAGATGAGAAATCGCTGATTGCACAGACGCGTTCACTTTATACGCTCTCCTCAGCACATCGCGCAGGATACGGGGACGGTGAGCTTGCAGGAATGGCCAGCCACGGAGTCGATTTTCTTCTTGAAAGGATGTGGGATAAAAAGCATGGCGGATTCTTCTGGACCGCCGACAGGAAGGGTAATATAAAGATCGACAGCAAAATTATTTACGGACACAGTTTTGCGGTCTATTCGCTGAGCGAGTACACGCTTGCCACGGGAGATCCAAGGGGTATTGAATACGCGGAAAAGGTGTTCGACCTGATACAAAAGTATTGTGCCGACACGATGCATGGGGGTTACTGGGAGATGTTTCACCGCGACTGGACACTGTGCGGCCCCGGGAGCCAGGGCGGCGACCGCAAGACACTCGATGTTCATATGCACCTTATGGAAGCATTCACCACTCTGTATGAATTTACAGGGCAGGATGTACATCGCAGGAAATTACTGGAGGACATTGAGCTGATGCTGAACCGTTTTCTTCATCCCGTTTACAGAACCGGCATCCCTCAGTTTTTTAAGAACTGGGAAATAGCACCCCAGATCAAGTTCGACATTGTATGGGGCTGGGACAGGTTTACCGGTGAGGGACAGAAACAGAACACAACCGATAATACAAGCTACGGACACAATGTCGAATTTGCCTGGCTATTCCTGCATGCCCTCGATATACTCAAGACGGAACCCGATAACTACGCCGGCCTCTTTAAAACAATATTTGATCACACTGTAAAGAATGGTATTGATTATGAATATGGAGGCGTATATGTTGAAGGAGCTCATTCCGGGGGCGTTTACGACAGGGAGAAGGAATTCTGGCAGCAGGCAGAAGTGCTCATCGGCCTGCTCGACGCCTGGCGATTATTCAGAGACCCCGAATACTTCAGGGCTTATAAGGCAGTTCATCGTTTCGTCTTCGACAAGATGATCAATAAGGGGGTAGGGGAGTGGTTCCCGCTTATGACCAGGACAGGTGAGCCGATCTGGACCCATATGTCGCATTCCTGGAAGATAAACTATCACACCGTGCGTGCGATGGTCCAGAGCATAAAGAGGCTTGAGGCCATTCTTCAAACCATTTAGTATCAGTTCGCCGGATTTGATAGATCTCTGTAAAGCAGGTGCAGGAAATCGCGGTTGTCAATGGTGATATACCGCATCTCTCCTCCCATTCGGCTGAATGTCTTATTATACCTGAGATAATAAGCCGGATTGTCGGGAGGGGGTTCGCTGTTGCCTCTCCAGTCCCATTCTGACCGGGCAAGGTCAGCAACCAGTATGTAATGGTTATCAATATGCAGGTTGTTCCGGATCATAATATTCTGGGCCATCGATAAGGCCTTTTCAAATATCATTGGCGACATAATGGCTGAACCGACCGACATGTAAACCCCGTTTTCCAGGTTGCTTACACTCCGGGTAAAGCTCAGGAAATCCCTTAGGGCAGTCCTGCCAATGGCGGCGCCGCTGTTCGCCGGATGATTGTATATTATATCGTGTCCTATCATGGGATGTCCGGTAAAGGGAATATTTAAGGCATAGGCTGTCCCCTGCACCGAATGGCTCCTGAAGGGGTGGGGGATTTTCAGAAAGCCGGGTTTAAGGTTGTAACTCTTCAGGATTGCCGCGAGGTCCAGTGCCGCTGCTGCTTTTTCGGGATCATCCCCGGCAAGCTCAACAGCCATTTCGGTTAAAAGACCTTTATCAGGGATGTCGATTCCTTCTTCATGGATCATCATCCCTACCGATTCGCCGTATCCCAAACCGCTGTATGCTCCTGCGATAATGGCCAGGTTTATGAAAAAACCTGTCTCGTCCCAGATACCAAATTGCCCTTTTGCGACATTCTCCTTTACATTTTCACCTGTGGCGCCCTGGTAAGCGAATTCCCAGTCGTGTATAATTCCTGCTCCATTTGTGGCAAAATGAGTGATCCAGCCCTCCTTCATCAGCGAGATCATCACAGGCGTGAGACCGTTTTTTATGGTATGGGCACCAAATGCAAGTATCACGGATCTCTTATTCTCCCTGGCAACCCTGATCCTTCCAGCACACTCTTTGACAATATCTCTGACATCGTCGGTTATTTCCCGGAGCAGAGGTTCTGTCTGAATGGAATCCTCCTTCAGCAGGATGCTGTTTTTACGTTCCCTGAGACTTTTGATTTCCAGCCTGGTGCGGTCAAACAATGAATGAGGCATGTCAGAAAATATTCATGAGTTTAAGAAGAGTCTCTGCCTGGGAGAAATCTGGCAATATCACATCGGCTCCTGCCTTGATGAGACGGGTGCGTTTTCTGCTGTTGAGTCCGTGACGCCTTAACTCATCGCTTGCAATCCCTGCCGTACAGCCTCCCCTCTTATGCGTTTCCCTTATTTCAACAGGTCCGTCACCAAAGGTGATTATTGTGCCGGCTTCAGATGATCCTATGGAATCGAGTATATTGTCGAGAAGTATTCGTTTGGCTTCATCCCTGATATCACCTGTCGCACCATAGATTCTTCCTTCGAAAAGATAATCATATCCAAGAACGGCAGCCTCGTGCCTTACATCCTCCTCATCTGTTCCGCTTGTAAGATATAGCCTGATGCCTTTCTCAAAAAGGACCTTCAGGAATGTTATGCTGTTCTTAATTGTCAGATCCTCAGGCAGCAGTTCTCCCCTGCGCAGTTTTTCCTCCCTCATTCTTACCATCTTCATCAGATCATTGTTGTAGATCTGTTTGTAGCCGTGTTCATCACTGATGTTTTGTTCGGGAACATAGCCAGATTCGCGTACAAGGTCAGACAGGATCTTCATCTGTTTAAGAGTCTGGATGCCGGTCGTTCTGTCGATAAGTTCGATCACCCTGTTTCTTACCCTGTTGTATTCCGCTTCTCCGGCATCATTGTACCTTTCGCCAAGTATCGCCTTTATCATCATCGGACCCATTATGAGTTCCCATCCCTCACGCATGGTTGATATTGTGCCATCGTGATCGAAAATGGCATGACGTATGCTGAGTTCTCCTCCCCATCGGTTTATAATCTCTATCTCGCAGTTTTCGATGTATGAAGCACTCCGTGTATCTTCAGCAAGGTCGGGATGATAAATGTAATCAGGGTCTTGTCCCATAGCGATTATCTCATCCGGCGAGGCAGTGCCGGTCTGGTATAGTTTCTGCACCGTTACGCCTGCAACAAAACTGCCCAGTTCGGCTGCCATTACTATATCAAAACCTGACGCAAGTGCTGCAGCCGCTCCCGCAAGATAACTGTCGCCAGCTCCCACGGTATCTGTTTTGGCAAGTATCATCAGTCCCGGTATCTCGGTTATTCCCCTGTCGTCTATGGAAAGTGAGCCTCTGTCTCCCCTGGTTATAAGGAGCGGCTTCTTGTACCTTTCATACAGAGTTTCTGCGATTACCGAGATCTCATTCCACGAAGCTGTATCACCTGTCTCCGCGGGAACTCCGCAAAGGCGGCATGCTTCAGAGTCGTTCATTTTGCGGTAGGACCCCTCGTAAACATCGGTGAAATTACGGCTGTCTGTTATGAATATCTTATCAGTGAAACGTTTAATCAGGTCAACAATCCTCTGCCTGAAATACCCGGTGTGAATGCCCGAGGGGACCTGCTGATTAATTATGACAATATCGAGGCTGGATAACTGTCCGGCCAGGTTACTGATCAGTGCATCTGCAGTCTCTTCTGAGAGCTTGTTGAAGTTTCCGAAATCAATACGGCTCTCTTCTTTTTCTCCCGCGTGGGGCTTAATATATACATGTGTCGACCATTCATTCACCTGGGTTAATATGTTTTCCGTACCTATGCCGGATGATTTCATAATTTTTATCATCTCAACACTGAATGGATCAGGTCCGACAACCCCGAAGCACCTGATGTCACTTACTCCCATGGCTGCAAGGTTAGCAGCAACATTACCGGCGCCCCCGAGTGAATACCTCTGCTCGCTGACAGTGCGTGTAGGGAGACCTGTTTCAATGGAAATCTCACTGCCTGATTCATCAATGAACCAGTAGGCGTCAAGGCAGAAGTCTCCGATTATGGCTACTCTTGCTGATTTTATTGAATCAACTATTTCATGTATGGAACCGGTTTTCATAACAAGCAGATTATTTATTGAAAAAGTGATTTTCGACCAAACGACAAATTGTGTGCATCACAGGCAGTTGCAGTTCCTGTATTCGGGCAGTGCGCTCTTCCGGAACTTTAATGATGATATCACAGTGCTCTTTCATACGGCCTCCCGATCTCCCCGACACTCCTGCAGTCACCATATCAATTGCCCTGGCCGCAATTAATGCATCAATAACATTCTGCGAATTTCCGGAGGTGCTGATTCCCAGCAGGATGTCTCCCGTTCTGCCATACGTCAGTACCTGCTGGGCAAATACTAGATCGGGATCAATATCATTACATATAGCTGTTGCAAGAGCTGTCTGGGCTGCCAGGGCATAGGCCGGAAAACCTTGCTGAAGCTTCCCTGCAATATAATCACCTCTGTCCGGAGATATCTCCCTCAGCTTATGTCCGGTCTCTTCGCTGAGCGGTCTGGGCAGCTCAAAGCTTTTCATCAGCTCCCCCACAATGTGTTCAGAGTCAGCACAACTGCCACCGTTGCCGCAGATAAGTAACTTGCCGCCTGACTCAAAACATGATATCATCGCCAAAGCCAGGCTGGCAATATCCTCCCTTACTCCGCGAAGAGAAGGGTATTCTTCGCATAACTGATCCAGAATTTTATCTTTGTTCATGATAATGAAATCTGATTTCATCATAAAAATATAACTTTATATTAAATTAATTGCCATGAGGATTCTACTGACAGGAGCAACCGGATACATTGCAGGGAATCTGCTTCCGGCCCTTATCGAAAAGGGCTGTGAAGTGATTTGCTGTGTCCGTGATATTTCCAGGTTTGAGAGAGTAAAGCAAAAATACCCGGGAGTCGTGGTTGTTGAGGCTGACTTTCTTAAACCTGATACACTTAAAAATATTCCTGATAATATTGATGCGGCGTATTATCTGATACACTCGATGTCCTCCCTGAAGGGGGATTTTACGAAAATGGAGGAGCAGTCGGCAATCAATTTCAGGGAGCGGTTTCAGAATACCGGATTGAGGCAGGTAGTCTATCTGAGCGGCATTGTAAATGCCGGAAACCTCTCAAGGCATCTTTCAAGCCGTCTGAATGTTGAAAGGATTCTCGCTGAAGGAACGTATGCATTAACTACACTCAGGGCCGGTATTATTATAGGTGCCGGAAGTGCATCTTTCCAGATAATTCGCGATCTCGTTGAAAAATTGCCTGTTATGATCGCCCCGAGATGGCTTAACACTCCTTCGCAACCTATAGCAATAAAAGATGTAGTCCGGTTTCTCTCGGGTGTGCTTTTTAACGAAAAAACCTTCAACAACAGTTATGATATAGGCGGACCTGACATACTTACCTATCAGCAGATGCTGCAGATCTGTGCAAAGGTTATGGGTTTAAGGAGATGGATCAGAACGGTGCCCGTAATGACACCCAAACTGTCATCATACTGGCTCTATTTCATAACTTCAGCCTCCTATCCCCTTGCGCGGAATCTGGTTGACAGCATGAAGGTTGAGATCATATGCAGGGAAAATGATCTTGCCGGTATGCTGAATATTAATCCTGTCTCCTTTGAGCAGGCGGTCAGGGAGGCAATCACCGGGGGATGAAAACGCTGAAGTATATACTTTTTCGCTGTTCCATTATGCCTCTGCAGGCTTGCTGCTGAGGTTGTGGTAATCAGTCTTTTTCCTTGCTGAATTTCACCTGGACCCCGGCATGAATCATTCTTCCGAAGTCGGGATAACCATTTACGGTTGAGTATCTTGTATCGGCCAGGTTTTTAATCTTCAGGTAAAATCTTACCGGAACCCTTCCCTGTGTGGTATATCCGCCGTTAATGTCAGCTATAAAGAAATCACCGAGAGGCTGGGGCCCATCCGTGGGGCTCACAAAGCGATCGTTTTCAAAATGTGAAACATATTTTAAGAGGAGATTAAGATCGACCGCCTTCCTTTTGAAGTAGAGGCCTCCTGATGAGATCAGAAAAGGGTGCTCCCTGTTTGTTATCATTTCGGTTCCCTCTTCCTTAAGCGATTTCATCAGTGTAAAATTAATGAAAGGTCTTGCAGAGTTAAACAATAAGGCAGGCAGTGCCTCAAACTCGATTCCCAGTTGTTTCTGATCGCGGTTGAGGTAGAGTACTCTTACTTCCCCTGATTCGACGGAAGTTGCAGTCTGGCCGCTGAGAGTGATGGCATTTTTCTGGAAAACTCCGAAAGCGGTAAATGTGTATCTGCCTGTTAATCCGGTTTTGTATACAGACCCGGCATCTAATTTGAGTCGTGTTTCGTTTTCAGGTTCAGTCATCGATGTAGTGAGGGTGCCCACCCTTGGTTTAACCTGGCCGGCTGCGGAGTGAACGTAGAATGAAAGCTTGTCGCTTTGGTCGAATGTTGCACCAAGAGTCGCCTGGAAAACAGGTGCTTCCCATTCGTCCGTAACAGGAGTGACATTCCTGAAGGCCCCTCCGTCTCCCTCAATATTAAAAGCTGCGTATTCGTTCAGGTAAGTGCCTGTAAACCTTACACCGACATCTAATGTAAAACGGCCAACCTGGTGTTCGTCGGTGATAACTGCAGAAAAAGTTTCGGTATCGCAGGGCTTTCCCATATAAAACCTTTTCCCGTTCGGAGCCACCCAGCGGTTGTAAAGGCCGCCGAACCTGAGAATGTTCGACGAGGAAAGAGTAACCGACTGAATGAAGTTCAGGCCATATTCATAATCTTTCTCATTTGTTTCAGTCTCCCGCACTTCGTCGATGAATGTAGGATTCCGGCCCGAATAGAAAAGCTGGACTTCTGTGCTGAGTCTGTTGGTTGGCTGGTACTGTAGCCGTATATTGGAAAGTAAAGCCCGGTATGGATCAAAGCTCTGCCTCATGTTACGGTATCTCTGTTCGGCAGGTTCCACGGCAATTGCTAGCTCCCTTGCGCCGTCGAGACCGAAAACGTTGGCTTTCAGTGTGATTGAGTTTGCAGGCTGCCAGGTCATTCTTGCATAGAGGTTGGTCATCGATTCCCTGGCGTGCATGCCTGCCGGCCCTGAGGTGCGGTCATAACCGCCTCCTGCTGCATAGCTGAACCTGCCAATTGTATTGCCGGTTGAAAGATGAAGATGCGCCGAGTTAAAGGTGCCATATTCTGCCTCAATGGTTGTTTCGGAGAATTTGTATTCGCGGGTCTTTATATTGATAAGACCTGAAAGCCCGGACAATCCTGTAATCAGGGCAGCGCTCGATCTCACTATTTCAATTTCTTCAATATCGGATGCTGAAAAGAAATAGGGCAGTTCCTCGAATTCCTTCTGCCACACCCCGTTGATTGCATAATCAGGATAGGGGTATTTCTGTCCGCGCACAGAGAAGAATTGTTTCACCTGCCGTCCCCTGGTCTCGGTCAGACCTCCCGGGACATGCGCCAAAGCTTCTATAATATTATTTGCACCCAGCAGTCTTATCTCTTCCCTGCTTACAACAGTTGTTGCCGGCAGTATTGAAAGAGGTTCTGAAAACGGCTGCAGGGCCAGCTTCGCCACCCTTGGTTTTGCCCTGATAACGACAGTGTCTATCTCATAAACCTGGGCACCCGCCGAAAACACCTGCAGTAAAACTATACCAGTTATTATCGCCCTTAACCGCCACCTTAACCCAACCATATTCTATCTTTCAATTTTATCTACCTCTTCGCCTCTTCGCCTCTCCGTCTCTCCGTCTCTTCGATGCTTCTTCTCTTCTTCTCTTCTTCTCTTCTTCTCTCCCTTTCTCCCTCTCTCCCTCTCTCCCTCTCTCCCTCTCTCCCTTTCTCCCTCTCTTCGCCTCTTCGCCTCTTCGCCTCTTCGCCTCTTCGCCTCTGCACCTCTGCGCCTTTACGCCCCTGCGCCCCTGCGCCTTTACGCCCCTGCGCCTTTACACCCCTGCGCCTTTACGCCCCTGCGCCTTTACGCCCCTGCGCCCCTGCGCCCCTGCGCCTCTGCGCCTCTGCGCCTTTAGGCCCTTGCGCCATTCTTATCCTGCCCCCAAATATAATCCTTTGCCGATATACCGCTCCTGACCATCTTCAATTTAATGATAATTAACATTTTCATAATTTTTGTTTCTTCATTTTTTGTACCTTTAGCCGGAAAGGGAATAATATTTGCAGGTACAATTATTTGTAAATAAGCCTAATAAGTAAAAAACATAAACACTATCACTATTGGCTGACAACAACCAGAAGAGGATAATTAATATAATGGTATTGGTTTTCCTGTCGATCTTTGTATCCGGACATCTTTTAGCCGGTACATATGACTGGCCGGCATGGCGTTACGATCACAACCGCTCCGGAGCAACTCCCGAAAAGCTCGCTAAGGTTCTCTATCCCCAGTGGGAGGTAAAGTATTCGGAAAGGACACCGGTATGGGACGATCCCCTGAACCAGGACCTGATGGACTTCGACAGGCTCTTTGAGCCGGTCGTTGCCAATGGCAGGGTTTTTATCGGTTTCAACGACCAGGATAAGGTTGTTGCCCTCGATATCAACACCGGCAGGGAATTATGGCATTATTTTGCAGACGGACCGGTGCGGCTTCCGATCTCTGCAAACAACGGGAGAATCTATTTTACGGGAGACGATGGTTTTTGCTATTGTCTTGATCAGGAGAGCGGTGCACTGGTCTGGAAACTCCTTCTTGCCCCGGGACCCAACAAGCTGCTCGGCAACAGGCGGCTTATTTCAATGTGGCCCGCACGGGGAGGGATTGTGATAAAGGACAATGTTTTATACACCGCTGCAAGTATATTCCCGCTTATGGGAACCTATATCTACGCCATCGACGCTGAAACAGGCAGGGTGATATGGAAGAATGAGAGTACCGGCAGCAATTATATCCTTCAGCCTCACAGGTCCCCTGCATTCGCAGATGTGGCACCGCAGGGCAGTTTTACAATCAGCGGGGATGTATTGCTTGTTGCCGGAGGCCGTTCAGTGCCTGCAGCGTTTGATCTGAAAACCGGAGAACAGCTCTATTATCATCTTTCTGCCAGTGGGAAAACTGGCGGAGCCTTTACATGCAGTAACGACAGGGTCTTCTTCAATCACCACCGCGACCGGACCACATATATGTACCATTCTGAGACCGGAAACAGGCTCAGGGCAACTGCCTTTGGGTACCCGGTTGTTGACGGCGATACAATCTATTTATCAGGAAAGAACATCACAGCGCTTCTTCTAAATGAGGACAAAACCCTTGATACCCTATGGACTATCGGCATTGCTGCAACAGGCGATCTGATAAAAGCGGGGAATATACTTTATGCATCCGACTCTTCGGGAATAAGTGCAATCATTTGCGGGAATCACAGAAAACCGGAACTCCTGTGGCATTATTCCACACGGAAGAACATCCAGCGGCTGGTTGCCTCGGCCGGTAAACTGATTGCTGTTTCCGACGACGGGACTATCATTGCATTCGGAGATACACCCGTCAGCGGTATGGTGACTCAGAATAATGAAAGGCGTCCGCCGGTGTCGTTGCTTCCCGGCAGGGGCAGGATAATCAGATCGTCCGGAACAAGGGAGGGCTATGCCCTGTTTATCGGCTCATCGAGGAAAGGCCTTATAAGAAGGATAGTGTCGCGTACCGATCTTCAGATAATCGTATATGAGCGTGACGCTTTGAAAATAGCTGAACTCAGAGAGTATTTCGACAGGAAGAGAAAAACATCAGTCCGTCTTTCCTTAATTCAATTCGATGAAAACACATTATCCACCC
>CAYRQY010000013.1:15334-22606 GCA_964426435.1 uncultured Rikenellaceae bacterium
TTGCCACCGTGCCAAAGTATTTTTCATCCCTTACGGTAATAAACGACAGGTCTCTTATCGGGGAGCTTGATGCGGACATGCTAAGACTGCTGTACGAATCAGCCAGACCTTATGACGGAAAGATCTGGGTAAGGGTAAAGGGCAAAGAGCGCAGGCAGCTTTCAGCTATGGCGGCTAAGGCTGACCTTAAGAGCGCAGGAACCAGGAGAGGGCCCGGATATCTGATGATTGCAAGAACCGGACCCCTGGAAGGTTCATCGCCATGGACACATAATAACGGGGATATTGCAAACACCCTTAAATCGGATGACATGCTTGTTAAGGCTCCTCTTGGAATTCTCTGGTTTGGGGGCAATTCCAATATGGATGTTCTGCCCAGGCACGGACACGGACCGGGTGAGCAGGTTATCGACGGGCGGCTCATTATTCAGGGGATCAGCAGTATAAGCGCCAGGGACGTTTATACCGGCCGCGTGCTCTGGAAAAGGGAGTTTGAGAAGCTTATGGATGATTCGTGGCTGGTCTATTATGACGAGACATACGATGAGGAGAACCCTCTTGATACTAAATATAACCAGGTGCATCTTCCTGGTGCAAACGCCAGGGGTACAAATTTTATAGCTACCAGGGAGTATGTCTATCTTATCGAGGGAGACAAATGCAACCTGATAGATATCAGGACAGGGGACCTTAAGAAGGTTTTCAAAACAGGCAGTGAGGGAATGCGCGAGCTGGGATATATAGGGGTGTATGATGATCTACTTATCCTTGGTGAGAATTTCGCCGAGTTTGATGGGCTGGAAGGCGATTCAATAATGATGAAGAATCCGAAATTCACCGATTATAACCGGACTGCCAGCCAGGAGATCATTGTCATGAACCGCTTCACAGGCAGGAAGCTCTGGAGCATTTCATCCAACCACGGGTTTATTCACAATTCGGTTATTGCGGGGGACGAAACACTTTTTTGCCTCGACAAGCTTCCGCAGTACCTTGAGACAAGAAACAGGAGGAGGGGATTGCCTCAGCCTGAGGGATCAAGGTTGCTTTTCATCAATATCAGGACAGGGGGGATCATTTCTGAAAAGACAGAAGAGATATTCGGTACTTGGCTTGGATACTCCTCGGAACATAAACTGCTGCTGCAGTCTAACCGCCCTTCGCGCGATATGCTCACAGGCGAAGAGGGAAACAGAATGGTCGTTTACAATGTCCCTGCCAGGGAAAAACTATGGGATAAGGCCATTCGTTACACCAATCCGCCCATAATACACAACGACAGGATATATACTGAAGGTGCAGGTTTCAGCCTTTTTACCGGGGATATATTAACTGAAAACGATCCCATAACCGGTGAAGAAATCAAATGGACCTTCAAGCGGGAATATGGCTGCGGCATTGTGGCAGCAAGTGAACATCTTCTTACATTCCGTTCTGCTTCCGCCGGATTTGTTAACCTGGACCTGTTTGAAGGAACAGCCAGCCTGGGAGGCTGGAAGCCCGGCTGTTCGACCAACCTGATCGTAGCCGACGGTGTGCTAAATTCACCGGACTATACCAGGACCTGTCAGTGTCCATATCAGAACCAGACATCCCTTGCGCTGATCCATATGCCGTGGATGACATACTGGACGAACAGTAATTATGTCTGGAACGGGAACCGGATACAGAAGCTGGGACTTAACCTGAATGCTCCGGGCGACAGGAGTTCTGATAACAATGTACTGTGGCTGGAGTATCCGGTTGCAGGAGGCGCATCACCCGAGATCCCGATAAAAATTGACACTGCCGGTTATTTCAGGATCAGAAAGGAGCCAATCTCCGTTATTTCTGAAAAAACACCGTGGATAAGCTGCAGTGCAATAGGTGGAGTACGCCGCATGGAAATAGCCCTTTCGGCAGATAAGAATGCACCCGAGCATTCTTATACGGTTAAACTTTATTTCTCCGAACTTGAGAACAAAAAGAGGGGAGAGCGTGTTTTTAATATCGGATTGCAGAATTCCACGATGCTTGAGAATCTCGATATCGTAGGTGAGGCAGGCAGGACAGATAAGGAAATTGTTAAAACTTTCAGCGGAGTTAAGGCCGGCGGCACGCTGAGCATAGATCTGGTTCCGGTTACCGGCAATACGATAATTTCGGGCATAGAGCTGATAATGGAAGGATAAAGAAAAAGATTCTTCGAAACTTCATTGAATAATGAACAGGATCAAGTACCTCAGGATGCTTATGATCGCAGGTTTATTAAGCCTGGCATGCACCACCAAGGTTTCGGAGTGGGTGCTTCTTAATTCGGAACCGATACAGTATACGCTTATTTATGTTCACGGGAAGAGTGTTTCCGAGACCTCCAGACAGCAGAACAATGATCTGGTGAGAAACCTTAAGTCTGCAAACGTAACCTTCAGAAGTGCTGTTAAGGAGGGAGTCGAAAGACCATTCTACGAACTATACTACAAGAACAGGCTCTTCTCCAGGTACGATGATTTCCGTGAACTCGAAAAACTTTCGGCTTCACCCCTCAGGGACAAGATTGCGGGGGAACTTATGTCAGGGAAGCTCTGCGTAATGCTATTCCTGCGATCGGGCAACCGGGAAAAGGACGATGCAGGCTTGCAGGTCGTTAAGAAGACATTGGCCTCATCACCATTCGGAAGAATTATTACTGTAATGGAACTAAGCCGTAGCAGCGCGGATGAGAAGCATTTTATTTCAAACCTGCTGAATGTGGAGAGCGACCTTAAAAATATAAATGAACCAATGCTGTTTGGTATCTTTGGCAGGTTTTCTGCCCTTGAACCTCTTCTTGCCAGGGGAATTTCACAGGAGAATATTAATCTGATGATCGACTTCCTTACAGCTGATTGCAGTTGTCTGATCAAGGATGACCTGCCGGGAGTTAATATCCTCTACAAGGGAAACTGGGACAATCCGGCCCCCGCACTGGTTAACGGCATTCTGGAAGCAAACCCGTCATTACTGCACAGATAGATGGACCAGGATAGCATTATCTATGATTCCGTCGACAGCAGACCTTTGCCAAAGTGGCTGACCGATCAGAGAGACGGCCTTAACACATATCAGCCTGAAGTGATCCAGATGAAAGAGGACAGATCCCTCGCTGTCTCATTTACCATAACAGGACTCACTATACTCCTGGCCGTCGCTTTCCTGAGCATAGGCATATTGAGAAAAAACAAAAATAAATAAGTCATGAACTCATTACTGCTGGTAATTAAAGAGTTAACCTTCCGGAAAGCAAATTCGGCAATAATACTTCTTACTGTTATTGTGGCAAGCAGTGTATCGGTCGCCATCTATACCCTAAGCAAGGCCAGCGAAAATGAGACCAGGAAGATTATGAGGGAACAGGGCCTTAATCTGTATATCTTTCCTAAGGGAACTGATCTGCTTGATTTCTATTCTGTTACTAACCTCAAGACCTTTCCTGAGAATAACGTTGATCTGCTGGCAGAATCAAAAACATTTGATGCTGTAAGGCATCTGACAGGTATGTTGCAGGTGAAATATCCCGACTGGCGCGACCCTAACGGTTCCTCTCATCAGATCCTGCTGACAGGTTACAAGGATGAGGCCATGCAGCGCTACCTCCCACGGCAGGAAATTATGGGATATGATGTACCAAAGGGTTTTGTCAGGATTGGAGCACTAATCGCAAGGAACATACCTGATGGAGAACAGTTTTCAATCAGGGCTGTGGATGGTACTATATATAATTTTACCATTGAAGAAAGATTCACCGAGGGAAAGGGAATGCTCGACCAGGGGGTCTCGTTCAACCTGGAAGATCTTCAGCAGGTTCTTGACATGCCCGGAGCCATTAACAAGATAGAAGCCCTGGGATGTGTCTGCCACGATGGAAGAATTAAAAATGCAAGAAACCAGGTTCAGGCTATATTCCCCGACCTTGAGGTTACTGAGATGAGCAGTATCGCCGACGCCCGCGAGAACCAAAGACTCATGATGAATAAATACGGATCGTTCATCATACCATTTGTGATGCTATCATGCCTTCTTATTACCGGACTTCTTTTCTACCAGAACGTTAATTCAAGGAGAAAGGAGATAGGACTGCTGAAAGCAATGGGGAGGGGAAACGGAACAATAATTCTTATTGTGCTCTCAAAAGCTTTCATTCTGGGTCTTCTGGGAGGAATTGCCGGATTCTTTGCAGGAAGTTTTATCGCTGATTATTTCGGTAAGGAGATATTCAGATTCACTGCGATGAGTATAAAGCCTTTGTGGAACCTCTTCCTTTATACAATAGTGCTTTTCCCGTTACTCTGGATGATGGCGGGATGGGTGCCGGCTCTCTATGCGACCGGTATTGATGCGGCAAGGACGCTGAGTGAAGAATAACACTGAACAGTAGCATATGCTTGAATTAAGAAACATATCAAAGAAATACAGAAAGGGATCAGAAGAATTCCCTGCCCTGATTGATGTGAGTTTAACCGTAGAGAAAGGTGAACATGTAGTTGTGAACGGACCAAGCGGTGCAGGAAAATCCACACTACTTTACACGATAGCCGGAATGATCACTCCCGATTCGGGAACTATGCACTTCAGTGGAATGAATATTCATCAGCAGGGTGCCGGATACCTGAATTCATACAGGAAAAATGATCTTGGATTCATGTTCCAGCAGTTTCATCTGATGCCTTATCTTAAGGTCGTTGACAATATTAAGCTTGCATGTACCGGCAGCGGCCAGCACAGTAAGATTGAATATTATCTTGAAAAGTGTTCATTACAGGATATGAGGAACAAGTATCCCTCGGAACTGAGTGTAGGAGAAAAGCAAAGGGCCGCGTTCATAAGGGCTATAGTTCATGATCCTGCTTTTCTTCTTGCCGATGAACCTACCGGAAACCTTGATCCTGAGAACAGTGAAATGCTCATGTCGCTTATCCGTGATTACCACGGTGGCGGAGGTACAGTCATAGTTGTCTCACATGATCCTCTTATCACAGGTTACGCAAGCCGGAAAATCACCCTTCATTCCGGCCAAATAGTCTCATCTTCCTGAATCACCCAATAATCTCCCTTCTTCTTTATTCTTTCTTCTGACTTCCGACTTCTTTCTTCTGACTTCTGTCTTCGGACTTCTGTCTTCTGTCTTCGGACTTCTGTTCCGCTGTCGCGGAATTGCGTCGCTTCGCTCCTTATCTTCGGTCTTCCGTCTTCGGTCTTCGGTCTTCCGTCTTCCGTCTCAATAAGTATAAATACCACATTCAAAATAGGTTTTAACCCGCTTATACGGCCACTGTAAATGGAGTAATTTTGTAATCTGTTAACAGTACTGGCAATCTCACCACATCTTATGGAGAGTTTATATGATCTGCTGATGCAGGATGTCCGTTTCGAGGAGGGGCTGAAAGCCTGTATGAACTGCGGTGTCTGTACCGCAATCTGCCCTGCAGCCGAATTCTATTTTTATGATCCCCGGAAGATAGTCGACACTATCCAGACCAAAGATAATGATCAGATAATCAATCTTCTGAAGTCGGAGGAGATCTGGTATTGCGGAGAATGCATGTCGTGCAAGCTGCGTTGCCCGAGAGGCAATACCCCGGGACTGGTAATCATGGCCCTGCGATCGCTTTCGCAGAAGCTTGGATATTTCACCGAATCGGAGAAGGGACGACAGCAGTTTGCCATAAAGAGAACAGTCGGAGAAAACATTTTCAAATACGGGTATTGCGTTGCTTCATATGCCGTAAGTCCCGAGTGGCACCCGGAGCAGGGTCCTATCTGGAATTATATTCTTGAAAATGCAAAGGATATCTATGAAAGGCTTGGCGGTCAGATCAATGAACTGGGAGCAGGACCTCTGAGAAGAATTCCGGATGATGCAAGGGAGGAGCTTAAGAAAATATTTGAGGTGACTGGCGGAACAGAATTCTTCAATAATATAGAAAAGCACTCCAGGAGAAAAGCCTCAGAGATGGGATTGCAGTTTACCGATGAGGGTATTAATAACGAATACTTCATTGAGGTATATACAGCAAACAACGACAGTCATACAGCATAGAACAATTAAGGCAAAGCGATGAAGAAGGAAGGAAAGAAACGGATCTGGTCAGAATACCAGAAAGAGATCGCGGATGACCATTTTTTCTATCTCAGATCATGTATAAGACAGACTTTTTTCCCCGGATCCGAACAGTTTTTCCTGCGTTTTCTCAGGGACGACCTTGGAAAAGATGTTCTTGAGAATCCTTCACATACCACGTGTACGGGTATCGGGTATCATGGCGACATTGTACCCTTCTCCACAATCATGACTGTTGTCGCCCGCCATTTTGCCCTGATGACCGAAGCCGGTTACAGGAACCTGGCGATATCGTGTGTGACATCATTCGGGATCTATACGGAGATACTGGAAACTTGGAAGCACTTTCCGCAGGAGCTTGAGAAAACCAGGGATTATCTTTACAAGGCAACAGGCAGGGTATTCAATATCCCTGATAATTTGGCACATACAAGCGACATTATATATAAATTCAGGGATGAGATAGCTGAAAAGGCGAAATACAGGCTTGTTGACAGGAAAACCGGTGAACCCCTGAAAGTTGTTGAGCACATCGGATGCCATTATTCAAAGATGTTTCCGAAACATGGAGTGGGCGGAGCCGAGTTTCCCCGTGTACTTAGCGGAATGGCTGAAGCCTGGGGAGGTGAAGTGATTGATTATCCTGAACGAAGACATTGCTGCGGTTTTGGCTTCAGGCAGTACCTTGTTCAGGCAAACCGGGGTTATTCAATTTCCAATTCAGTAAAGAAATTTGAATCAATGAAACCCTATAAGCCCGACCTGGTGCTTACAAATTGCCCGGGCTGCAATATGTTCATGGATAAATGGCAATATACAATGCGTGAAATGGAGGGGACAGTTTACGGTGACAATGGTGAATCGATACCTGTTCTTACATATGAGGAGCTTGCGGGGCTGGTGCTTGGGTATAATCCATGGGATCTCGGGCTGCAGTATCATATGGTTCAGTCTGAGCCGCTGCTGAGAAAGCTGGGAATTCAATATAATGAAAAAGATAAGTACAGGACAAAGGATGGCAGGCAGATGCCTGTACCAGAGAACCTGTTAAATAATTGATAATGAACAATAAGGTCGTTGTTATCGGGGGTGGTACTGCCGGCATGGAGGTGGCAGGGCGTCTTGCAGGGCAGGGCTGTACGGTAACTCTTGTCGAAAAGGAGCAGCAGACCGGCGGCAATGTAAGCAACTGG
>CAYRQY010000014.1:0-22580 GCA_964426435.1 uncultured Rikenellaceae bacterium
CACTCCCGAGTCCGTAAACCTGCTTGTAGAGAGCGGACATGAAGTTTTCGTCCAGAAAGGTGCAGGAGCGGGAGCCAATTATACCGACAAGGACTACAGCGAGAATGGTGCTGTAATAACCGATTCGCCGGCGAGGGTCTTCAGTTCCGATGCTGTGATAAAGGTTGCTCCCTTCACGGACCAGGAGGCGGACTACCTGAAAGGCAACCAGGTGGTACTCTCATACCTCAATGTATTGAAGCTCAGCGAAGAAACTCTCGGGAAACTTATCAGGAAAAAAGTTACCGCACTTGCCTTTGAAAGGATACGCGACAGGAATGGCGTTATGCCCGTTATTGAATCGATGAGTGAGATCAGCGGAATAACATCTATTCTGATAGCCTCGGATTACCTGAGCAATCATCACGGAGGCAAGGGTGTGATGCTTGGAGGTATCACTGGTGTTACCCCGACCGAAGTGGTGATTCTTGGTGCAAACAGTGCCGGCGAGTATGCTGCGCGGGCAGCAATTGGTCTTGGCGCAGTGGTTAAGATATTTGACAATTCCCTTCAGCGTCTCGGTGATTTTCAGAACAGGATAGGCCAGCGGCTGCAGACATCCGTTTTCCACCCCCCTGTGCTCAGGAAGGCACTGCGTTCGGCCGATGTGCTGATAGGGGCTATTGAGCTCGAGGATCTTCGTCCGTGGTACTATATAACCGAAGATATGGTCAGAACCATGAAGAAGGGAGCCGTGGTGATCGACCTTAGCATCGACAGGGGAGGCTGCATCGAAACCACCGAGTGCCGTGCCCTGCACGATCCGGCATATGAAAAACACGGGGTGATGCACTATTCTGCATGGAACCTGCCGTCGCGTGTAGCGCGCACTGCATCGATCGCGCTGAGCAACATCCTGGCACCGCTTCTGCAGAATATGGCTGAGTCTGGCAGTATGACGCACCTTCTCAAGAGAGAGCCTTACCTTAGGAACGGCGTTTATCTGTTCAACGGCATTCTTACAAATGAGACGCTGGGCCAGAAGTTTGGCATAATTTCAAAGGATCTCGACCTTCTTATATCAGCCTTCTGATCTCAGCTGTATGCCAGCATGAAGCTGCTGCCCGAGACGGTTATCTGCGCCTCCCTGCCGATATAGAGAGCCCTGTTGTCTGAAATATGTCCTGCAGGGTAATTGAAGAAAACAGGGTAATCATACTCCTTCACACACTCAATTATGGTCTCTTCCGCACTCATGCCCCATGGGTTCCCCTTGTTTTTCATCCTTGTGAGACCACCGGCAACCAGCGCTGCAAGGCCCTCGAGTTTCCCCGCAAGCCTGAGAGTGTTCAGCATCCGGTCGAGATGATAGTAATACTCTCCGACCTCTTCAATAAACAGTATCTTCCCCCTTGTATCAGGCTCCGCCGGTGTCCCGAACAGACCGCAGATCAGTGACAGGTTCCCTCCTGTCACTTCACCCGAAGCTCTCCCCGGTCTTAACGTCCTGCCCTTCCACGAAACCGGTCGGGGATCCCCGAACAGGAGCCCGTGAAGGGTATCAAAGGTCTCCTGTTTCTTCTTTGAGTCGCCATAGTTCAGAGGCATCTCCCCGTGAACGGAGACCAGACCGCAAACCCCGCTAAGCCAGAGATGCAGGACTGTTATATCGCTGAAACCCACATACCATTTCGGATAAGCCCTGAGCGGGGAGAAGTCAACCCTGCTAATTATCCTGCTCATACCATAACCTCCCCTCGAGCAGAAAACAGCTTTCACCGACTTGTCGCTCGTGGCCGCCTGTAGATCTTCAAGCCTTTCCTGATCGGTGCCGGCAAAAAGACCGGCCCGGCTGATGACATGACTGCCCGTTACAACCTTCAATCCCCAGCCCTCAAGAAAACTGACGGCCCTGGTGATCTTTTCCTCACCTATTGCAAACGACGGGGAAATAACAGATACTTTATCTCCCTGCCTGAGAAATGCAGGTAAAGTTTTTTCCATAATCATAATGGTTCCGGCTCTCCGTAAATTTAAACCCTTTTGCACCGATAAACAAGAAGATTAACTTGTTCCGGCGTGAAAAACGAAAATTACTATCTTTGTCCGGTTTCCCTGAAGCTGACAGAACCGTGTGTCCGCAAACAGAAAACCAACAATTTATCCTGGCAGACAAACATTTCCATTAATATGAAAAACTTCAAAAGGTACCTTGTTACATCAGCCCTTCCCTATGCAAACGGCCCGATCCATATCGGCCATCTTGCAGGTGTGTATGTTCCGTCGGATATATATACCCGCTTCCTTAGGATGAAAGGCGCGGATGTTCTGTCTATCTGCGGCTCCGACGAGCATGGTGTGCCGATAACCCTCAAGGCCCGCAACGAGGGCCTGACCCCGCAGGAGGTGGTGGACAGGTATCATGAGATGAACAGCAAGGCTTTTAAGGATTTTGGTATTGAATTCGATATTTACTCCCGGACTTCGAAGAGCATTCATCATGAAACGGCATCGGAGTTCTTTATGACACTCTACAGGAAAGGGATCTTCACCGAGAAAACGACCGAACAGTATTTTGACGAGGAAGCGGGCTGTTTCCTGGCCGACAGGTATATAACAGGAACATGTCCCCACTGCTCAAACGAGAACGCCTATGGCGACCAGTGTGAAAAATGCGGCACATCCCTCTCTCCCGACGATCTTGTGAATCCCCGGTCTGCAATAAGCGGAAGCAAACCGGTCAAGCGCGAGACCCTTCACTGGTACCTTCCCCTCGACAGGTATGAGGAGTGGCTCAGGAAATGGATACTTGAAGAACACAGGGAATGGAAGGCCAATGTCTATGGCCAGTGCAAATCGTGGCTCGACCAGGGCCTTCAGCCGAGAGCCGTCAGCCGCGACCTCGACTGGGGTGTTCCCCTGCCGCTCGAAGGCACAGGGGGAAAGGTGCTGTACGTATGGTTCGATGCCCCTATAGGATATATCTCAGCCACCCGCGAAATAACCCCCGAATGGGAGAAGTACTGGAAAGACGATGAGACTAAGATGGTCCATTTCATCGGAAAGGACAATATCGTTTTCCATTGTATCATCTTCCCTGTTATGCTTAAGACCGAGGGAAGCTATATTCTGCCGGACAATGTGCCTGCCAATGAGTTCCTGAATCTTGAGAATGACAAGATATCCACTTCCCGCAACTGGGCCGTCTGGCTCCACGAGTATCTCACCGACTTTCCCGGGAAGCAGGATGTGCTAAGGTATACTCTTTGCGCCAATGCCCCGGAGACAAAGGATAACGATTTTACCTGGAAGGATTTTCAGGCAAGGAACAACAGCGAGCTGGTGGCAATCCTGGGTAATTTCGTCAACAGGACACTGGTGCTGACCGGGAACTACTACCAGGGCAGGGTTCCCGAAAGGGGTGTTACCCTTGAAAATGATGTTTACGTTCTGTCGGAGATATCAAGGCTCAGCGGAAGTGTTGCCGAAAACCTTGAGATATACAGGTTCAGGGAAGCCCTGAGGGAGGCAATGAACCTGGCAAGGCTCGGAAATAAGTACCTCGCCGATTCGGAACCCTGGAAACTGATTAAGACGGATCCGGAAAGAGTTAAAACCATAATAAACATCTCATTGCAGATCTCCGCCAATCTTTCGGTGATCCTCGAACCCTTCCTCCCCTTCTCGATGAAGAAGCTGAGGGAGTGGCTCAATATGGGTCAGCCAGCCTGGTCCCGGGCCGGTGATCCCGATCTGCTGCCCCCGGGACATAGCATCAACAAGCCTTCGCTCCTCTTCGAAAAGATAGAGGATGATCAGATTGAGAGACAGATCAGCAAACTCCTTGCAACCAGGAAAGCCAACGAGGTCGCAGCAGCAAAGGTTCCCCCGGCGAAGGAGAGTGTCTCATTCGATGAGTTCTCCAGGATGGATATCCGTACAGCCACCATACTTGAGGCTGAAAGGGTGCCAAAAACGAACAAGCTTCTCAAACTCAAAATAGACACCGGTCTCGATGTAAGGACCATCGTTTCAGGAATAGCCGAATATTTCGACCCTGAAACCATTACAGGCAGACAGATCTCGATAATCGCAAATCTTGAGCCCCGTATGATAAAAGGAATCGAATCGAAGGGGATGATACTGATGGCAGAGGATCAGGACGGGAAACTTGTGATGGTGACCCCTTCTGAGAAGGTTTCCAACGGGAGCATTATCAAGTAGCCTATTTTCTCAGCACCCAGGTTCCCTGGATCTTCACCGATATGCTGTCCTTTATTGCAGCTGCCGTCCGGAGATCCCTGCACCTGATGGCGCTTACCCTGTAGTAACCGTTTGCGGCAACGAATATCTCGGGATGGTATCCCTCCGCCTTAAGCATATCACTCTGGGTCCTGGCGTTCTCCTCAGACTGGAAACTTCCTGTTATAATGTGGAAGGGGCCTTCGCTCACCACCGGGATAACAGGCGTTGGCGGAGCAGACTTCGCAATTGTTTCCGGGCCCGTTTCCGGAATCGATTCCGGTATTGCTTCCGGAATCGCTTCCGTCGTTGATACCGGCTCAGGTATCTCTGCTTTTTCTCCGGTCAGGCCGGCAACGGTTGTCCCTGCTGAATCGTCTTCATCGAGGGCTCTCCTGTTGTTCTCAAACTCTGCATTAACAAGAGGGTTCAATGTAACCGTTTCGACCCTTGCCCTGAAAAGATCCCTCTTCATCGGGACTGCAACAATTGCTGCGAGGAGTGGAATTATCACTGCTGCACGCCACATTATCCTTCTCATGGAGGCCTGTCGTACCGGGTTCCTGTCTATTCTGCTGATTACCTGCTTTCCTGATTCGTGTCCCGGGAGGGGAAAACACTGGAATGATTCCAGCCCGTAAGAACCGGAATGATAATTTGCACCTCTGTCCGGCTCAAACTGGATGTTTCCTTCCGGGTTCCTGGTAAATGCGCCGATATGATCAAAAGTGACCTTCTCCCCCCTGCCAAGCTTCCTGTTTATCTCCCCCGAAAAATCGTCAACCCTCGCTTTCGCCTCTTCATAACCAATCCTGAATCTTTCGGATATTCTCCCCGTAAGAAGGCCGTCGTTGTGCGTCAGGTTCTTATTGAATGAAATACGTTTCACCGGAGGATAGAATATCCCCGTATCCCTGTCGATCCGTGCGGAAACATAATTGCCGATAAAAGCCCCGAAACCCGGAACAATCACACAATCATGGCCGAAAAGGAGTTCCCTTATAAAAGCTGTAATATCCAAAATCAGGTAGTATCTTCATAAACAAAAATAGGACAAAAACCATCTTTACAATGAAAATGCAGCACCTATTTATGAACAATTTTGACGAATGAAAGGAAGCCCTCCGCGAAGGGTTATATAAATATGATGAGGCTCAGGGCATAAGAGATTTTAATGGCCAAAAAGTTGTATTTTTGCTTTTCTAACTGCCGTTCAGATGAGAGATATTGAAATGGTTGACCTGAGAGCCCAGTACGCAAAAATGGGACGGGAAATCGATGATGCCATCGGCGCTGTTCTGAGATCAGCGGCTTATATCAGGGGACCGGAAGTGAAGATGTTTGAGCAGGAACTTCAGGAGTATCTGGGAGTAAGGAGTGTTATTACATGCGCAAACGGGACCGACGCCCTTCAGATCGCCATGATGGCCCATGGCCTGAAGCCCGGCGATGAGGTGATAACGACCAATTTCACCTTTATTGCCACGGTCGAAGTGGTGGCCCTCCTTGGCCTCAGGCTGGTACTGACCGATCCTGACCCTGATACCTTCAATATTTCGCCTGAAGCGATCAGGAAGAGTATAACCCCATCCTCCCGGGCAATAGTGCCCGTACATCTTTTCGGGCAATGTGCCGGTATGGAGGATATCATGAAGATTGCCGGTGAACACGGACTGTACGTAATCGAGGATGCTGCCCAGGCTACGGGGGCCGATTACACCTTTTCCGACGGTACGGTAAGGAAAGCAGGTACAATAGGTCACACAGGCACAACTTCCTTTTTCCCTTCAAAGAACCTGGGATGCTTCGGCGACGGCGGAGCCCTCTATACCAACGACGACGAGCTCGCTGCAACGATCAGGAGTATCGCCAACCACGGGATGAAAGTAAGATATCACTACGACAATATAGGCGTCAACTCGAGGCTCGACACACTGCAGGCTGCAATCCTCAGGGTGAGGCTGAAGTATCTCGACAGGCAGAATGCTGCCAGGAGGGAGGTTGCAGCTTACTACGACAGAGCTTTCTCCGGCTCCCCTCACATCATAACACCGGTGAAGTCGGCCGGCTCAGGTCATATTTACCACCAGTACACCGTCAGGATCCCCGGAGGTAAGCGCGATCAGCTTAAGAAGTACCTGGAAGAGAAGAAGATACCATCGATGATCTATTACCCGGGGCCCCTCCATATGCAGAAAGCCTACAGGTACCTGGGTTACGGCGAGGATGATTTCCCTGTAACCCGGAGACTTTGCAGCGAGGTGCTGTCGCTTCCCATGCACCCCGAGATGGAGCCTGACCAGATGGAATATATTGCGGATGCCCTGCTGGAATTCTTCAATTGAATCAATAACCCCGGAGAAAATGGAAAAAGAGTATTTCGCACATGAAACTGCAGTAATCGACGATGGCTGCACCATAGGGAAAGGAACCAGGATATGGCATTTCAGCCATATCATGTCTGACTGTGAGATAGGCGAGAATTGCAACATAGGACAGAACGTGGTGGTCTCGCCTAGTGTCAGGCTGGGAAGGAATGTGAAAGTGCAGAACAATGTTTCCATTTATACGGGAGTGATCTGTGAAGATGATGTTTTCCTCGGTCCGTCGATGGTTTTTACAAATATTGTCAATCCGAGAAGCGCCGTTGTGAGAAAGGGAAGCTATGTGACCACGATAGTCGAAAAAGGAGCCTCCATAGGTGCCAACGCCACTATCGTGTGTGGCCACAATATCGGCAGGTATGCCTTTATCGGGGCAGGCGCGGTAGTAACAAAAGAGGTAAAGCCCTATGCCCTCGTTGTCGGGAATCCTGCACGGCAGGCGGGATGGATGAGTGAGTTCGGGCACAGGCTCACATTTGACAACACCGGCCTTGCAATCTGTCCGGAAAGCGGTGAAAAATACAGGCTTCACGATGGCAATGTTCACAAAGCAGAAGAGTAAAACTGAAAAAATCAATAATTGATCATGGATAAAGCACCAAAGAACTTCACCCTTATTGGTGTGGCAGGATATATTGCCGTAAGGCATCTCAGGGCAATAAAGGAAACAGGCAATAACCTCCTTGCGAGCCTCGACAGGTTTGACAGCGTGGGACTGATCGATGCTTACTTTCCCAGGAGCGATTTCTTTGTTGAATTCGAAAGGTTCGACCGGCATTTCGACAAGCTTAAACGGACCGGCACCAGAATAGATTACGTCAGCATCTGTTCGCCCAATTACCTTCATGATTCGCATATCAGGTTTGCCCTCAGGCATGGTGCAGATGCCATCTGCGAAAAGCCGATAGTGCTCAATCCATGGAACGTCGATGCACTCCAGGAGATTGAGAAAGAGACCGGCCGCAACATTTACACTGTGCTGCAGCTCCGCCTTCACCCGGCAATACTGGAGCTCAGGGAAAAGATCCTGAAGAGCCCCGCTGACAAGGTATACGATATCGATCTCACATACATCACCAGCAGGGGCAACTGGTACTACATCTCCTGGAAGGGTGATATCCAGAAGTCGGGCGGTGTGGCAACAAATATCGGGATCCATTTCTTCGATATGCTCAGCTGGATATTCGGCCCCGTGAAGAGTAACATTGTTCATTTATCGGCACCCGACAAGGCCGCCGGATACCTGGAGCTTGAGAAGGCCAGGGTGAGGTGGTTCCTCAGCCTCGACTACGAGGATGTTCCCGAACAGTTAAAGGTTAAGGGCCAGAGAACATACCGTTCGGTGATTGTCGAAGGTAAAGAGGTTGAGTTCAGCGAGGGATTTACCGACCTTCACACCGAAACATACAGGGAGGTGCTTGCAGGCAGAGGTTTCGGCATAGAGGATGCAAGACGTTCGGTCGAAATAGCCTACACGATCCGTAATCTTAAACCCGTAAGCCGGAGAGGAGATTATCATCCGATGCTGAAGAAAATTAAATCGTGCAAATGAGAAAAAGAGTGCTTGTAACAGGAGGAACCGGCTATATCGGTTCACACACGACAGTTGAATTGCTTGAGGAGGGTTTTGATGTTGTCATAATTGATAACCTGAGCAACTCGGAGGCAGGAGTTGTTGACAGGATCGGCAAAATAGCCGGCAGAAAGCCCGTGCTCGAGGTTTTTGACCTGTGCGACCGTGAAAAGCTTGAAAAATTCTTCAATGATTACCCCGATACAGCGGCAATAATCCATTTTGCCGCCTTTAAGGCTGTTGGTGAGTCGGTTCTTAAGCCCCTCGAATACTACCGCAATAACCTGGTGTCGCTGCTGAACCTGCTCGACTGCATGCAGCAGTTCAGTGTTCCGTTAATGGTCTTCTCCTCCTCCTGCACCGTTTACGGGCAACCCGAAAAACTGCCTGTATCAGAGGACTCTCCCATCCAGCCGGCTGTTTCCCCCTACGGTAACACAAAGCAGATCGGAGAGGAGATCATACGCGATACCGTTAAAGCGGGCACAGGAATCAAGGCCGTAAGCCTCAGATATTTCAATCCCATAGGCGCACACCCCTCGGCGCTGATCGGTGAGCTCCCCGGAGGAGTGCCCGAGAACCTTGTACCCTATATTACCCAGACTGCCTGGGGGCTCAGGAAGGAACTGAAAGTTTTCGGGAACGATTATAACACTCCCGATGGTTCCTGCATAAGGGATTACCTCCATGTTGTTGATCTGGCAAAAGCCCACGTTGTAGCTCTCAAACGCCTTCTCGGGGGTGAAAGCAGAAACGATTATGAAGTCTTTAACCTGGGAACCGGGAAAGGGGTATCTGTGCTGGAAGCCATTCAATCGTTCGAGAGGATTTCCGGCATAAAACTGAAATATTCCATGGCAGGCCGCAGGGCCGGCGATATTGAAAAGATCTGGGCCGACCCGTCACTCGCCAACAGGGATCTGGGCTGGAAGACCTTAAGTACCCTCGATGAATCGATGCAAACGGCCTGGGAATGGGAAAAGAACTTCAGAAAAAACCTTCAGAAATGAAATATGCCAGGACAATACTCATAACAGGCGGTGCAGGATTCATAGGATCGCATGTCGTACGCCGGTTCGTTAAACGATACCCCGATTACCTGATTGTCAATGCAGATAAGCTTACATATGCAGGTAACCTGGAGAACCTGACCGACATTGAATCATCAGGGAACTACCGCTTCGAAAAGACGGATATCGTCGACAGGAAGTCAGTCAGCGACCTCTTCAGCAGATACCTGTTCGACAGCGTGATACACCTTGCTGCAGAGTCGCATGTCGACAGATCAATAACCGGACCTGATGAATTCGTGTTCACCAATATCGTCGGCACGGTTAATCTGCTCAACGAATGTCTGGCTCATTGGAAAGGATCATTCGAAGGAAAGCTTTTCTATCATATCTCAACCGACGAGGTTTACGGATCGCTCGAAAAGGAGGGGCACTTCACGGAAACAACACCCTACGACCCGAGGAGTCCCTACTCAGCCTCCAAGGCAAGCTCAGATCATATGGTCAGGGCTTATTCCCATACCTACGGAATGCCTGTGGTGGTCTCCAACTGTTCGAACAACTACGGACCCAACCAGTTTCCCGAAAAACTCATTCCGCTTGCCATTAACAACCTTAAGGAGAATAAGCCGGTGCCTGTTTACGGCAGGGGAGAAAACATAAGGGACTGGCTTTATGTGGAGGATCATGCATCAGCCATCGACCTGATATTTCACCGGGGAACGACCGGTGAAACATATAATATCGGGGGTAACAACGAATGGAAGAATATTGATCTGATACGACTGTTGTGCAGGATTATGGACAGTAAACTGAGCCGCGCCCAGGGAAGCTCGGAGAAGCTGATAACATTCGTCACCGACAGGCCCGGTCATGACCTGAGGTATGCAATCGATTCATCGAAGCTGCAGAAGGAGCTTGGGTGGAAGCCCATCCCGGATTTTGCCGCCGGGCTCGAAAAGACAGTTGACTGGTACCTTGCAAATGAGAAATGGCTTGGCAGGGTTATCTCGGGCGACTATGCCAGATATTACGATCTTCAGTATTCAGGGAGATAGGTACAGGTAATCAGTTAATCAGGTCACCCGGTGATCAGGTTCATACGTCCGATAAGCTCATCACCAAGGGCTGCCTTGAGACGGATGTGCTCCTGGATTGCCGCCACAACGCTGTTTGATTCGAATTCACCCCTCACCTCTTCAAAATCGCGCTTCTTTACCTCTTCTCCTCCGTCTATTCCAAATCCGGTCATCGACGACAGGGTAAACTCCTTCCTGGCATCTTCATAAAGCAGTTTGTCGAGATCGATAACACTCTTCTTCCATCTTTCCACCAGCCTTATCACATCGGCGGCTGTAAATTCCCCCACAGGTTTATTCTCCTCCTCCTCGATCCGTTCGCATGCCCATGTCCATTCCCAGTCGTAGTATGAGGCGTGCATATGCCTGAAAGCGTCTGTCACCTCCCCCGTTGATGTTATCCTGCCCTCTTCAATGTCATCGAGCAGGCTGTCGACGATCTTCTGGGGAACGATAAGCCCTGCCAGGTCGACCCATTCGCCCGCACCGACAGCCTGATCCGGCATCAGCCGCTTCCGCAGTTCCTCGTTGGTAAGGAATTGAGTCCCTTCAAGCCTTTTTATCAGTGAGTTCCCGAGGAACTTGTCGATGCCGGTCTGATAGAGCCTGATACCCCTCTCGAGGGAGGGACCCTTTATTGTCATGCTGTTGTATGAATAGGCGGCAGATTCCGAGCCGGAAACACTCCTGAGCCTGCGCAGGAGATTCCTGCCTTCGATCATCTTGCGTATCGTATATGGACTGAGAAGGTTGAAATTAACCTGGTCTATCTTGAAGGGGTCCTTTCTCCTGTCGCGCTGGGGCCATTTCTGGGCATCCCTTATGGTACCCACGCTCCTGAGGTTGATACCGGGAACCAGGATACTCTCATCGTTGCTCTCAATGAGATAGGAAAAGGGGAGCGACGACGTATCCATGTTCTTGTAGTGCCTTCCCATCACAAGGGTAAAGGGTCCGATGCGTGCCGGCCAGAGAAGGTAGGAGTCGCTGGTGGTCTTGGATCCCCTCTCCATGATACCCTGGTGTATCGGCCCGAGCTTGTACATGTGGTTGCTCTGGTTCGATCCGCTTCCTGCGTTCATGAAGGAAAAGATCCCTGCAATGAGAAGGGTCGATTTATGATGGGTTACCGTGTAAGGGCCTGCAAAAATTGAACAGGCTTCTCCATGGTATCCTCCGCAGTTGGCAAAGAAGAGGGAGTTCTCAGCCGAGTAGTGCTTGCCGAGCACACATCCCTGACCTATAAAACATTTGTCGATTAGTGTTGCCTCGGTGACTAACGAGCCGGAACATACAATAAAATGTTCCATGATAACCCCCGGTCCTATATATACCGGGTCTTCACTGCAGCTGTTAACCGAACCCTCGTCGAGCCTTATTGCTCCCTCTATCCTGGTGCAGGACCCGATCCTGACATTGCGTATTATCCTGCAGTTAAATATCGCCGATCCTTTTCCTATTGTGCCGGTATCAGACCTGACTGACTCAGAGTAATCGGAAACCATCCTCTCCATGATCTTCACGGCCTTGCTCCGGTGGCGGTAGAGCGACATTATGTATGCCTGATGCGCCGAAAGCTGATCCCAGATCCGTACGGCCCTGCCGCCTGTCTCATTAAGAACGGCAACCTCGGTGTTGTTTCCGAAGGTTGATCTTCCTTCGGCGTGAATCCTGCTGCAGTTTCTTATCACAACCTCATCGCCGATTTCATAATTGGCTATATATTCTCCTATATTACATATAGTTACGTTGTTGCCAATCTTGCAGTTGTGTATATGTACATTGGAGAGACCGTTTTTGACCGGCACTCCTGATCCATCACTGAAAGTGCCGTTCAGAACACCTATTGTTACATTTCCGGAGAAAGTAACGCTTACGCAGCGTGACGGGTCAAAACCGTCAGCAACTTTAACATAATTCCACTGGTCGCACTTGCAGCCGTTTTTCTCGAGGATTTCAATCTCCGTACCGGAAACTTCGCGATAAATGTCTGGTCCTGTCATTTCAGGATATTTTTTTGTGGCTATTCTACAGTAACCGATTTGGCAAGATTCCTGGGCTGATCCACATCGCATCCCCTCAGCAGGGCTGCATGGTAGGAGAAAAGCTGGAGCGGCACCACAGCCAGCAGCCCTGAAAAGGCAGGCAGGGTTTCGGGCACTTCGATGACATGATCCGCCATCTTTCTTATTATCTCATCACCTTCCGTGACAATCGCAATAACCTTGCCTTTTCTTGCCTTTATCTCCTGGATGTTGTTTACTATTTTATCATAGGTATCATCCTTCGTGGCGACAACCACAACCGGCATGTTTTCATCGATCAGCGCTATTGGTCCATGCTTCATTTCTGCTGCCGGATACCCCTCGGCATGTATATAGGATATCTCTTTCAGTTTGAGGGCTCCCTCGAGGGCTACCGGGAAAAGGTAACCGCGGCCAAGGTAGAGTGCGTTATTTGTATTCTGGTATATTCTTGCCAGCTCAAGCACCTGGTCGCTGACGGTCAGTGCCTTTGCAATCTTATCGGGTATTGATGCAAGCTCGGTTATATGCTCCCTGTACGATTCCGCCGAGAGGTTCCCTCTGAGGAATCCTATCTCAAATGCCATCATGGCCAGCACTGTTACCTGTGTGGTAAATGCCTTGGTTGAGGCAACGCCTATCTCAGGGCCCGCGTGGGTATAAACCCCCGCATCGGTCTCCCTTGGTATGCTGCTCCCCACCACATTGCAGATGCCCAGCACTTTTGCCCCTCTCTCCCTGGCCAGCTTCACCGCTGCAAGGGTATCGGCCGTTTCGCCGCTCTGGCTTATCGCCAGCACAATATCGCCCTTTTTCACTACAGGGTCGCGATAGCGGAATTCTGACGCATATTCAACCTCCACGGGAATCCGTGTATACTCCTCAAAAAGGTATTCCCCAAGCAATCCTGCATGCCACGATGTTCCGCAGGCAACTATTATTATCCTTTCCGCCTGCGACATCGACTCGAGCACATCATGGAGCCCCCCGAGCATAACACCTGAATAATCAGGCAGAACCCTTCCCCTGAAGGTATCGTGAATTGCCCTTGGCTGTTCAAAGATCTCCTTGAGCATGAAATGAGGATACCCTTCCTTGTCAATCTCCCCTATCTTCAGGTCAATCTCCTTAACAACAGGCTCAATGCTCTCCACCCTGAGAGTCTTCAGTATCAGCTCATCTTTTCTGATAATGGCAATATCGTCGTCGTTGAGATAGATCACACGCTTGGTGTGTTCGACAATAGGAGTCGCGTCAGAAGCAATAAAATTCTCTCCGTCACCCACGCCAATTACCAGCGGACTCCCTTTCCTCGCAGCAAAGAGCTTATCAGCTTCGCGCGTACATATTATCACCAGTCCGTAGGCTCCCTCAACCCTGTTAAGGGCAAGTGTTATTGCCTGCTCTGCAGTCAGATCTCCCTCGAGATAAAGGTGTTCGATAAGGTTTGCCAGCACTTCGGTGTCGGTCTGGCTGCTAAAGGTAACCCCCCTGCTTTCGAGATGCCTTTTGAGGCGGGCATAATTCTCTATTATGCCGTTATGAACAACGATGAAATTACCTTTAAAGGAGACCTGGGGATGGGCGTTAGTCTCGTTGGGTTCACCATGGGTAGCCCACCTGGTGTGCCCCATGCCTGTCGAACCGTCGAAATTTGAGCTGTTTACCATCTCTTCGAGGTCCTTTACTCTTCCCTTGCATCTGAAGATCTTTGTATCTCCATTAACCAGTGCAAGGCCAGCTGAATCGTATCCGCGGTACTCAAGCCGCTTCAGTCCGTTCAGTATAATCTCACGGGCCGGCTTTGACCCGATATAACCAACAATTCCGCACATATCCGGTGTTTTTTGTTATCAGGCACTTCAGTGATATTATTATTCTTGTCAGTATCTCGTGAAAGTGAGTTCAAATTCAACCGGTTTATTGTTGCTGCCAGTTCTCAGGATTAGGTTCTTCGATTCGTTTGCGGGAAGCAGCACATGTAATCCCGGGGTCATTTTGCCGCTGTTATCCCGGAGATAGTTCTGCACATAGGAAGCCACGTTGAACTTATATATGTTATTGACCGTATCGGCTCTTCCTCCGAAATATGAAGGGCTGATGCTATAATCAGGCACAATATTAAGCTTATTGTCGCTTGTTCTGTATGCCAGGTGAAGCTGTGAGGGTATTGTGGATGGCTTGTATATGTCATCATCGTAGAAGATCGGTATTTTCAGCACAGCCTTGTTCACCGCAATCCCGGAGTAAAGGGGATTATTCTTCAGGGAGTCGAGCCCCGGAAGGTAAATCTTTGTGTAAACACCGCTGAGACTCTGAATGAATGATACCGTATCGCTTATACCATTGTTGATGTGTTGTATCTTCCTTGCCGGGTCGGCGGCACTGAAATCGTGTTCAAAGCGGTTATAACGTGCATTGACCGATATGGCATCCAGTACAAAAAGATACTGCTTCTGTTCACCTTTGGCATTGTGATAGAAAATCACGAAATAATTTCCGTAATAGCCTATTCCTGTTGTGGAAACCTGCCTGAGTGAAAGGAGCAGGGGATCGGTCTGATCGTAGAGACGGAAGTACAAACCCCTGAAATGATCCCTGAAGTCGGGAACGCTGTTGCTGTGGAACAGTTTTGTTGTATCGCGCAGCAGGTATTCCCCGAACTCAACCGGAAGATCGAGAACCACCGGATTTATTGTATCGGCCTTCATTACCGGGAGTCTTATATCCGCAATATTGTAACCGGTAAGCTGCACCGGCCTGTCGGAGTAATATGTCGAATCGACATGCAGCATGTCAGATATTTCGGATATCCTCAGAAGAGGCTGTGATGCGGCATTTCCTCTCACCTCGAGGAATGTAAGGATCAGCTTGACCGAATCGACCGTAAAAGTACCCCCGGGCCATTCGCTTCCCAGCCTTATCTGGGTAACAAACTCCGCCGTCGTAACACCGAAATAGGGGTCATACACCTTCCCCAGGTAAGAGAGGGTCATTTTATCCGATTTAACAGCGCGGTCGTAAACCGTGAATGAACGAATGCTTATGGTATCTGTCGATTTCAGCGTAACAAAATCCTCCCCGGGAAGCATTCCCGACCCTATCTTGGTCGCTCCCTCCTCGCACGATATTGCCAGAAGCATCATAAAAGCAAAAAGTGCTCCGCCGGATAGTTTAAAGAAATAACATGTGATTGCTGATTGCCTGATCCCAGGCTTGCTGTCAGGACAGGATCTTATCATAGAATTCGTTGTAGGCATCAATATACTCGTTCTCATCGTGGTAGCTGAGAACCGGTTTATTAATTGTTTTAACATAAGCGCTTAACTCCTCATTGATCTTTTCGCTTCCGATAATGACACCGTCGGAGTACCTGATGGCAAGCTTTGATATATTGACATAATCGGGATTCTTCACCAGCTTAAGGCTGTCACCGTCAATGCCGTCGAACCTCAGTTTGTCCGCGAACGTTGATCTAAACGGCATTTTGAAATCATTATTGTAGATCGAATAGATAATTTTCTGGTTCTGAAAGAGCGGATCATCGCTGTAGATGCTCTTAAGGTAAACAGGTGCAAGGGCTGCCATCCAACCGTGGCAATGAACAATATCGGGTGACCATCGCAGCTTTCTGACCGTTTCTATAACACCGCGGGCGAAGAAAAGTGTTCTTTCGTCGTTGTCCTCAAACTCCTTTCCGGCGGCATCTGCCACAGTATGCTTCCTCTGAAAATAATCGTCATTATCAATAAAATAAACCTGCATCCTGGCAGACTGAATGGAAGCAACCTTGATGATGAGGGGATGATCGGTATCGTCTATTATCAGGTTCATCCCCGAAAGACGTATCACTTCATGAAGCTGGTTTCTTCTTTCATTTATACATCCGTACCTGGGCATAAATGTCCTGATCTCCTTCCCCCTTTCCTGGATCCCCTGGGGAAGATATCTTCCTATTTTTGACAACCTTGTTTCCCCGAGATACGGAGTGATCTCCTGTGAAATGAATAATACCTTCCTGCTTTCCATTTACCTCCCGGTATATAAAAAATACCAACCTGGTATCACGGCGCAAAGATAACAATAATTAATGAAATAATTAAATTTCATGTTCCCGGCGAAGGTGTTAATAACTGAAAAGAAAATGGTTATATGAATTAATTATCCTACGTTTGTAAACCGAATGACTGAGCAATGAAAGTAATAAGTAAAGTAACCAGGCTCAGGAGCCGGATCGCCAGATTAAAGCTCTCTCCTGTCGGTTTCGTGCCAACAATGGGGGCACTGCACCAGGGGCATCTGTCGCTGGTGGAAAAAGCGGTATCGGAGTCCCCCCTCGTGGTGGTGAGTATTTATGTCAACCCTGCACAGTTCAACGATCCCGACGATCTTAAGAACTATCCCAGGACACCCGACAATGACCTTTCGATTCTTTGCAGGGTCATGAGAAAGAATGACATTGTATTCCTCCCCGGCGACAGTGAGATTTACCCTGAAGAGGATAACCGGAATTTCAGCTTCGGCAATCTTGACCTTGTGATGGAAGCAAAGCACCGTCCGGGGCACTTCAACGGCGTGGCGAAGGTTGTCACCAGGCTGTTTGACATTGTCAGACCCGATATAGCCTATTTCGGAATAAAGGATCTCCAGCAGCTTGCAGTGATAAGGAAGCTTACAGCCCTGGCAGGGAACATGATCAGAATTGAAGGATGCCCCATTGTAAGGGAACCCGACGGACTGGCGATGAGCAGCAGGAACATGCTTCTTGAGCCGTCCATCCGGGCAAAGGCCGGGATAATCTTCAGGACCCTCTCCGAAGCCGTGGAGATGATCCGCGAACGACCAATATCAGAGATAAAGCAATATGTAAACAGCAAAATAGACAGCGTGCCGGGATTCAGTGCAGAGTATTTCGAAATCGCCGACGATACCGACCTTGTGCCTGTCGAAGAAAATAATCAGCTGCAGGAAGGTAAAAACTATTATGCATGTATTGCTGTCAGGGCAGGCAGGATAAGACTGATCGATAATATCGGTATAGCTTTGTGAGTTATAAAAGGATAATTAACTTTGCATTGAACAATTTCATGCCTTTCACCGATGTTAATTGAAGTTCTTAAATCAAAAATCCACAGGGTATCCGTTACAGAGTCAAATCTCAATTATATCGGCAGCATAGCCATTGATGAAGATCTTATGGATGCGGCCGATATAGTTGCCAATGAGAAGGTACAGGTTTTGAACCTCAACAACGGGGAAAGGTTTGAGACCTATGTAATCAGGGGCGGGAGAGGATCGGGAGAAATATGCCTTAACGGTGCCGCCGCAAGAAAGGTACTGGTTGGCGATATCATTCTCATCATGTCTTATGCACTGATGGAACGGGAGGAAGCAAAATCCCACAATCCTGTTATAATCTTCCCTGACACAAAAACCAATAAACTTATCTGAAGTTGAGGAAAGGTATCCTACAGGCACTGAAGTTTCTCGGATTCCTTTCGGCAGGAATTGTGCTTCTGTGGCTCGCCTTCCGCAACATCGACTTCAGGAGTCTTTCCGAAGGACTGAGAGGGGCAAATTACTCATGGATACTTTTGTCACTTCTGTTTGCACTGATAGCCTATGTCAGCAGGGCAAGGAGATGGATCCTGCTTGTCAGGTCCCTCGGGCATAATCCGTCGCTTATAAACACCTTTCATGCTGTAATGACAGGCTATCTGGCCAATCTTGCACTTCCGCGCCTGGGAGAACTGACAAGGTGCATCGCGCTCGGAAAGAAAGAGAAGATCCCTGCCGACCAGCTTTTCGGAACGGTTGTTATCGAACGTACCATCGACCTCATATCCCTGCTCATAATAATGGTAATAATGGTGCTGCTGAGCGGCGATGCGATAGCACTCTTCCTGAAAGAGAGCATCTTCGGGCCTCTCCAGGAGAAAGTATTCTCTGTGCTGGATTTTAAATGGATCATATGGGTACTTCTCGGAACGGCTTCCGCTGCAGGTTTAATCATGCTGGTGAGGTACCGCAGGAACCTGAAAAAGATCAGGATCATCGCCAAAATATTTGACCTTATACGCGGTATCTTCCATGGTCTCAGGACTATCACCACCCTTAAGAGAAAAGGTGAATTCATATTCCACACTGTATTTATCTGGATCAACTATACACTGATGACATGGGTTGTCGTTTTCGCCCTTGAGAGCACTTCGCATATCACCCTTGGAGAGAGCGTATTTTTGCTGGTTATCGGCGGTCTGGCTATGTCGGCACCGGTCCAGTCGGGCCTTGGGGCATTTCATTATATTATCTCACGCGGGCTTGCATTTGTAGAGGGTTTGAGGATCGAAGACGGACTCGTGTACGCAATCCTCACTCATGAGTCCCAGCTTTTGCTTGTAGCCCTGATCGGCACCTTCTCGTTCTATATCATATTCAGGAAATCTTCTCCGGCAGAACCTTCAGCAGATGGCTAAAACAAGGACAATATTCGTATGCCAGAACTGCGGCGCCGAATCGTCTAAATGGATTGGCAGGTGCCCGTCGTGCAGGGAATGGAACACCTACCACGAGGAGATCATAGCACCTGCATCGCCAGGCAGGGATCTGTCGTTTATTGCAGGCGAAACAAAACGTAAGCCCGAGCTTCTCGACAAAATCAAACCTGCCGCCAGCGAGCGCATCACTACGGGCATGCCTGAGCTCGACAGGCTGCTGGGAGGAGGCATGGTGGCGGGATCGCTGATACTCCTCGGGGGTGAACCCGGGGTGGGGAAATCGACTCTCGCCCTCCAGCTTGCCCTCTCGCTCAAAAAGACGACGATACTTTATGTGTCGGGCGAAGAGAGCGAGGAACAGATCAGCATGAGGGCCAAAAGGATTAAAAGCAATAATCCCGACTGCTATATCTACAGTGAAACCGAACTTGAGAGCATACTGGCACAGGCTGAACATCTAAAACCCGGGTTAATAATAATTGATTCCATACAGACTATACGGACCACCCTTATAGAATCATCGGCCGGATCAGTCTCACAGGTCAGGGAGTCGGCCGCGATATTGCTGAAGTATTCAAAAATAACAGGTGTGCCTGTATTTCTGATAGGCCATATCACAAAGGACGGTACTCTCGCCGGCCCGAAAGTCCTTGAGCATATAGTAGATGTTGTCCTGTACTTCGAGGGAGACAACAACTATGTTTACAGGATACTACGGCCGTTTAAGAACAGGTACGGGTCAACATCGGAGCTGGGCATATTCGAGATGGGCGAAGCGGGCCTGAGAGAGGTGGCCAACCCTTCGGAAATGTTTATAAACAGGCACGATGAGCTTCTGAGCGGTATAGCAATAGCTGCAACCATCGACGGGATGAGACCTTTCCTTATCGAAACGCAGGCCCTGGTAAGCAGTGCCGTTTACGGTACGCCCCAGCGCAGTTCAACGGGGTTTGACATACGGCGGCTGAACATGCTGCTGGCTGTACTTGAGAAAAGGGCCGGATTCAGGCTGGGAGCAAAGGATGTCTTCCTCAACATTGCCGGAGGCATCAAGGTTACTGATCCGGCAATGGATCTGGCCATTGTGAGCTCTGTCCTCTCTTCAAACCTCGACATACCACTGGGCAAGGATGTGTCGTTCGCGGGAGAGACAGGGTTGTCAGGTGAGATCAGGCCTGTCGCGCGTATAGAGCAGCGGATAAGTGAAGCATCCAAGATGGGATTCAGCAAAATCTTCATTTCACGTTATCACAGGTCACTCTCGTTAAAAGAACCTTCCATCGAAATAGTGAGGGTTGGTAAAATAGAAGCCCTTGTCCGTCTGCTGTTCGGCTGACAACCTGTAATAAGTCTGACTTTCAGGGAATAAGAGAATCAGTATCTCTCCTGGAGGAACCTGTCTGTCCTGGATGATTCCCGCTTTAGTTTATCGCAGTCGAGTTCCATACTGAAGTTTGCCGGAATCTCAAATTCTTCAGCCTGCAGTATTCCAAGCTGAGGATCATTATACACCTTCTTAAGGAAAAGTCCGAATATCGGCAGCGCCATCTGGGCTCCCTGACCTTCTCCAAGGGTTTCAAAATGGATTGACTGGTCCTCCCATCCGCTCCAGACTCCCCCGACAAGAGTCGGGGTCACCCCCATAAACCATCCGTTGGCGTGGTTCTGTGTTGTTCCCGTTTTACCTCCGATCTGGCTTGTAAGGTTATATGGTTCAACCCGGATCCTTCGTCCGGTGCCTGTATTCACGTTGTTCTGGAGCAGGTGGAGCATCAGGTAGGCATGCTCCTCACTCAGCACTTCTTCTATCCTCGGAGTGAACCGCGAGATAGTGTTACCGTCCTTGTCGTCGATGCGGGTTACGTACATTGGCCTGGTGTAGACCCCCTTGTTGGCATAGGTGCAGTAAGCTCCCACCATCTCTTCAACCTTCAGGTCGGAGGTTCCCAGGAAGATTGAATATACCGGATCGATAAAGCTTCTGATCCCCATTTTGTGCATCAGATCCACAACCGCCTGTGGCCTGAACTGTTCCATCAGCCATGCGGAGATATAATTTTCCGACTGTGCCAGTCCCCATTTCAGGGTAACCATCCTGCCATGCCAGGCCTTGGGGCCCGAGCTGCGGGGCTGCCATGGAATGGAATCGCCCACGTCAAACGACCGGGGAATATTCTCCACTTCATAGCAGGGGGAGTATCCGTTCTGGATCGCGACGGTGTAGAGGAACGGTTTTATGGTACTGCCGACCTGTTTTCTCTGCTGTGTTACCGCATCCCACTTGAAATACCTGAAATCGGGTCCTCCGACATACGCCTTTACGTGTCCGTCGCGCGGATCCGCGACCATGAAGGCGGACCTGATGAAGTATTTATAGTATCTCACGGAATCGAGAGGTGTCATTATTGTATCGATCTCTCCCTTCCACGAGAAAACCTTCATTCTTACCTTGGTATTAAATGCCAGCATAATGGAGTCTTCCGGAACACCCCTTACCCTCATCAGGTAGTACCGGTCGCTCTGCCTGACCGACTCCATGATCCTCTCTTCGGCCATCTGCCTTGTAATGTCGTCGGAATAGGGCGGGTTCCTGAAGAATCTTGCCCTTCTGTAAAACCCGGGCTGCAGCTCTTTCGACAGGTGCTCAGTCAATGCCTCCTCGGCATACTGCTGCATCTTTGAATTGAGGGTCGTATAGATCTTAAGGCCATCCTTGTAGATATCGTAGTTGGATCCGTCGGGTTTGTGGTTCTTGTTGCACCATCCGTAGAGCGGGTTGTTTTCCCATTCCCAGCGCGCTTCATCATACGACGCCTGCCTCACATAGGCGTTCCTGTTGGGCTCCGGCCTCCGCATTATGTTCCTGATATATTCACGAAGGTAAGTAGCCGGCCCGGTATTATGATCCTCCACCCTGAAATCGAGTTCAATGGGCAGGGCTCTCACCGAATCGGCAACCTCCCTGTCGAGGTATCCGTACTTGGCCATCTGTGAAATGACAACATTCCTCCTCTGCATCATCAGGTCATAATTCCTGACAGGGTTAAATCTTGCGGAGTTCTTAAGCATTCCTATCAGCACAGCCGACTCCTGTATGTTAAGTGAATCGGGGGTCTTGTTGAAGTAAACCCTCGCAGCCGACCTGATACCGATTGCGCTGTAAATGAAGTCGAACTTATTCAGATACATTGCAATAATCTCTTCCTTGGTGTAGCTTCTCTCGAGCTTCACTGCCGTCTGCCACTCCTTGAACTTGGCCACGCCAAGCCTGAGGCTTCTCGTGAAAGAGGAAGTCCGTGCCGTGTCCCTCGGATAAAGCTGCTTTGCCAGCTGCTGTGTAATGGTACTCCCTCCTCCGGTCTCCTGCCTCAGTATGATAGTCCTGACCACAGCACGGCCCAGACCTCTTGCATCGATCCCCGAATGCCTGTAATACCTTATGTCTTCTGTTGAGATAAGGGCACTTACAAGATATTGCGACAGTTCGTGATACTCTGTCCATGTCCGGTTCTCAATGCTTATCTTGCCAAGAAGCACGCCATCCTCAGACCATACCTCCGCCGCAAGGTTATATTCAGGGTTCTCCAGCTCGCTGAACGATGGCATCGGCCCCAGCTTACCCGCGGAAATAAGTGCGAAAAGAAGAATTACTATCAATATCGGGAATGCGAATACTGACCAGAACCAGATGATGTATTTCCTGTTTTCCCTGACCCCCTTCATTACCATGACAACTTTGCTCAAAAATAATAATTAATAAAGAATCTTAACGGTTTATTTTGAAGTTTGGTG
>CAYRQY010000015.1:0-22320 GCA_964426435.1 uncultured Rikenellaceae bacterium
TGACCTTATGGCCTTTTGACCTGAAAAAAGCGAAGAAGAATTCCCTCAGTTCCTGTGCCTTCATCGTAATTATCATATTATTATGTAAATAAAGCTGAAATTGGCTTGTAAAATTAATTTATTTGTGATAGATTTGGCGACGAAAGTAGAAAAAGTTACCAGAAACAGATAACCCGGATGCGCTACCGGCACTATTTTCTTGACCTCAATGATCTGCAATTCAAGAGAGTATGTCTTCCATGGAAAACCAGGATAGGACGTTTTCTTTTATGGTTTACAGGATCAATAGCCGTTGCGGTTCTTTACGGGTTTATTTTCCACCATTATTTCGGGTCGCCTAAAGACAAGATACTGGACCGGGAACTTGAAAATATCAGGTTTCGCTATTCACTTCTTGAGATGCAGCAGGCACAGTGCATGGAAGTACTGGGTAAACTCAGGGTCTCCGATGACGTTCTCTACCGGCCGTTGCTTGATATGGATACCATCCCCATATCCATAAGAAATCCCGGGACGGGTGGTATCGACAGGTATTCGGATCTGTACGGATATGATCATACCGGAATGCTGATAAGGTTCCGTTCGCGCACGGATGAGATAAGGAACAGGATAAATATCCAGATGGAATCATTCAGGAGTGTTGAGGAGAGAAAGAATGAATGGAAGCGCGAGATGGAACATCTGCCGTACATAAGCCCGGTGAACCCCATATACAAGCTGGGCGACGGCATTAAATTCAGGGAGGTTCATCCGGTCCTTGGAACACCCCAGTGGCACCACGGGCAGGATTTCAACACACCATACGGAACAGAGGTATATGCCACAGGGGCAGGCAGGGTTATAAAAACCGCCTGGAGCAAAATAGGTTTTGGCAACTATGTTCAGATAGACCACGGTTACGGATTTCAAACCATTTACGGACATCTCAGCAGCATTAAAGTTACGGAAGGCATGAACCTCAGGAGGGGAGACCTGTTAGGCCTGAGCGGCAGCTCGGGGACATCATCCGGTCCGCATCTGCATTATCAGATCGACCTCTATGGCAAGTACAGGAACCCGCTCTATTATTTCAACAACGACCTCACTGAAGAGGAGTATTTTGAAATGATCCAGACACTTAGCTCAGGATCAGTGTTCAGGTAAAATTCATCCTCCATAGATCATTTTATCAGATTGGGACTTTTATAATTATTCGGTGGATTATTTTTTCAGCGAAATATTTATCTTTGCCTCTCATGGCCGATCCAAAGTATAAATTCAATCCCGATTCACTCAGCTTCGATAAGGTTAAGCTGAGCTATAAAGCCATCCTCCTCAGGATGCTGGCCTATTTTGTCGGGTCGGTTCTGATTGCAGCCGTTTACGGACTCATATTCGCAATTCTTGTCGATTCTCCCGCGGAAAAGGCACTTAAGAGGGAGATTGACCAGATGACTCTGCAGTACGGTCTGATGCAGAAGGAGATGGAAACACTCGAGAGAGTTCTTACACATCTGCAGGAGACCGATGATAACCTTTACCGGGCAATCTTCGAGGCCGAACCTGTCCCTTCAACACTCCGCACAGGAGGAACGGGAGGCATCAACAGGTATAAGGAGATGGACGGATTCGACAACTCCTCAATAGTTATTGAGACCGCCAAACGCCTCGACAGGATAAGGAAACAGATATATATACAGTCAGTTTCATTCGATGAGCTCATTAAACTGGCAATGGAAAAGGAGGAGATGCTTAGAAGCATCCCTGCAATAATGCCTATCTCCAACAGGGACCTCACGCGCACTGCCTCAGGATTCGGACTGCGTATCCACCCTATTTACAAGGTCATTAAATTCCACTCGGGGATGGATTTCACGGCTCCTTCCGGAACGGATATCTACGCAACGGGTAACGGCGTCGTGGCTTCAGTCCAGTCGTCCATGCGCGGCCTTGGAAATAATATAATCATTGATCATGGCTTCGGCTACACCTCTCTTTATGCACATCTCGACGGATTTAAAGTCAGGAAGGGCCAGAAAGTCAACAGGGGAGACGTCATAGGCTATGTTGGCAATACCGGGATGTCGGTGGCACCGCATCTCCATTATGAGATAAGGCTCAACGGGGTGCCAGTCGATCCGGTGAATTACTATTTCAACGATCTCACCGCCGAAGAATATGAAAAGATGATTGAGATTGCATCAAAAACGGGTCAGTCATTCGATTAGTTCTGCTGCAAACGGAGTCTTATGCCATACAAGGAAAAAAAGATTGAAAAGCTTTACTACCCGATAGGCGAAGTAGCTGAGATGCTCGGTGTTCCCATATCAACAGTGCGTTTCTGGGAGAATGAGTTTACAGTCCTGCGACCGATGAAAAACAAGAAAGGCAACAGGATGTTCACAGCCGACGATATTAAGAACCTCAAAATCATACATCATCTGCTCAGGGAAGAGGGGATGACACTTGCCGGAGTGAAGAAAAGAATGAGCTTCAGGGGCGAAGACACGGAACACCGTTACCAGATCAATGAATCGCTGCAAAGAATAAAGAGTATCCTTCTCGAGCTGAGGGACAGTATCTGAAGCATTATCCGGATTAACCAGGGCAAAACGCATGAAACTCAGGGAACTTACATCATTCCTCGATTCCGAAGTGCCGGTCAGGCTTCAGGAATCCTACGATAATGCCGGGCTTCAGGTCGGAAATCCTGAACAGGAGATCGCATCAGGACTTATAACCCTTGACGTCACTGAGGAGGTGATGAATGAAGCGATAGCAGGCGGCCTAAATATAATCATCTCGCACCACCCGTTAATATTTGGCGGTCTGAAAAGAGTTGCCGGAAGCTCCGCGACAGAAAAAATAGTTACAGCGGCAATTAAGAACGACATCGCTGTTTACTCGTCGCACACCAACCTCGATGTATACAGGAACGGGGTAAGCCGTAAAATGGCGGAACAATTCGGACTTGTTAATATCAGACCTCTTGTGCCGCTAAGGGATCGCCTGCTAAAGCTGGTAACCTTTGTTCCCGAATCTCACGCCGATACGGTAAGGGAAGCCGTATTCGGAGCGGGAGCCGGCGTGATCGGCAATTACGACTACTGTGGCTATACGGTTTCAGGAACCGGAAGCTTCAGGGGAGGAGACGAAACAAATCCTTTCGTCGGTGAAAAGGGGAAAATTCACTCGGAGAAGGAGATACGCTTTGAGACAATTCTCTTCTCACATCTCAGGGGCAGCGTCGTGAAAGCCCTTTTAGGCGCACATCCTTACGAAGAAGTGGCATATGATCTGTATCCCCTTCAGAATGAAACAACTGAGGAGGGCCTCGGTTGTACAGGCGAGCTTAAAGAACCGGTTACGGAAACAGGTTTCCTTGATCTTGCAGCAACCATCTTCGGCAATGGGAGGATCAGGTATTCAAACCCGACCGGACGAAAGGTCAGTAAAGTTGCACTGTGCGGGGGATCGGGATCTTCACTCCTTGCTGATGCGATAGCAAAAGGCGCAGATGCATTCATCACCGCCGATGTTAAATATCACTCTTTCCGCGAGGCCGAAAAAAGGATCCTGCTGATCGATGCCGGCCATTTTGAAACTGAAAAATTTGCGGCAGAGATTTTATACGATCTTATTATTAAAAAATTCCCTAACTTTGCACTCCGGTTTTCAGACTCAAATAACAACGCGGTAAACTATCTGTAATTATATGGAAAAAGCAAAGACATACGAAGCCGAGATATCTATCGAGGAGAAGCTCATGGCACTCTTCAGACTTCAGCTGGTTGATTCGGAAATAGACAAGATTAAGATTCTCAGAGGGGAATTGCCTCTTGAGGTCCAGGACCTTGAGGATGATGTAGCCGGTCTTGAAACAAGGCTTGGCAATCTCAGGGAAGAAGTCGGGAACCTCGAAAAATCAGTCTCCCAGAAAAACAACGAGATAGTCCAGGCAGAAGCTCTTATCAAGAAGTACGCTGAACAGCAGAATAACGTGAGGAACAACAGGGAGTATGATTCACTTTCAAAGGAGATAGAATACCAGAACCTGGAGATAGAGCTTTACAACAAGAAGATCAGGGAGTTCGGCATCCAGATCGAGGAAAGAAAGCTGGTCATAGCTGATTCGGAGGCTGCCCTCAGTGATAAGAAGATCGACCTTGAGAACAAGCAGAAGGAACTTGAGGAGATTATAGCCGATACCCAGAAGGAGGAGGAGGGCCTCTACAACAAGTCGGAGAAGATACAGGAGGTGATCGAGGAAAGGCTGCTGACGGCATACAAGCGTATCCGCTCCAATGCACGGAACGGCCTTGCCGTGGTGACTGTCCAGAGAGATGCCTGCGGCGGTTGCTTCAACCAGATCCCGCCACAGCGCCAGCTCGATATCAAATCGAGGAAAAAGATCATTGTATGTGAATATTGCGGACGCATACTTGTGGATGACGAGATAATAAAGGATACAAGTCTGCAGGAATAGTGCAGGCGGCTGATTCCGTAAAGTCATTTCTTTTTATTTTTTATCTATGGATGTTACGGAATTCAAACGGGCGGTCACCGAAGGTATTCCCGATAACCTGCCTGAGGCGAAGAAGCCCGATCCCGGGCTTAACCATGCTCCCCGGAGAAAAGATATACTTTCACCAGATGAGAAGAAACTCGCGCTGAGAAATGCCCTGAGGTATTTCCCGGAGCATCTGCACAGTGCCCTGGCTACGGAGTTTGCCCGCGAGCTGAAAGAGTATGGCAGGATCTATATGTACAGGTACCGGCCTGATTATGAGATAAAAGCCAGGCCTATAAGCCATTACCCGTCGAGATCGGTTAGCACCGCAGCCATTATGCTGATGATCTCAAATAATCTCGATCCTGCTGTGGCTCAGCATCCCGATGAGCTAATAACATACGGGGGAAACGGAGCCGTCTTCCAGAACTGGGCACAGTACAGGCTCACAATGAAGTACCTCTCGGAGATGACCGACGAACAGACTCTTGTGATCTATTCGGGTCATCCCCTTGGTCTTTTTCCCAGCCGCAGGGATGCACCGAGGGTGGTTGTGACAAACGGAATGGTGATCCCGAATTATTCATCGCAGGACCACTGGGAACGCTTCAACGCCCTGGGCGTATCACAGTATGGACAGATGACGGCCGGATCGTATATGTATATAGGACCCCAGGGGATTGTGCACGGAACAACCATCACCATAATGAATGCGCTCCGTAAGATTAAGGATCTGAAAGCCCGGAACGGACTTTTTGTGTCATCCGGCCTCGGAGGCATGTCAGGTGCCCAACCCAGGGCAGCCTCAATAGCCGGGATTACTTCAGTTATCGCGGAGGTCAACCCGAAGGCGGTTGAAAAGCGCCATGCCCAGGGTTGGGTGGATGAGGTCGTTAATGATATCGGCGCTCTCGTGCAAAGGGTAAAAAAGGCAGAACAATCGGGCGAAGCGGTATCCATAGCATTCACGGGCAATATTGTCGATGTCTGGGAAAAATTCGCCGGCGAGGGAATAAGAGTGGATATTGGTTCTGATCAGACATCACTTCACAATCCCTGGGCGGGAGGATACTATCCGGCAGGTTTGAGCTTCGATGAGGCTAACAGGATGATTTCAGCAGACCCGGTACGCTTCAGGGAGCTTGTTCAGGAGTCGCTCCGCAGGCAGGTAAAGGCAATAAACCTGCATGCGGCGAATGGAACATACTTCTTCGACTATGGCAATGCCTTTCTTCTGGAAGCATCTCGGGCAGGGGCCGATATCCTCAGGCCTGATGGTAATTTCAGGTATCCGTCGTACGTTCAGGATATTATGGGGCCTTTGTGCTTTGATTACGGGTTTGGTCCCTTCAGATGGGTTTGTTGTTCCAATAATCCGGCTGATCTTGATGTTACAGACAGGATCGCCCTTGATACCCTCACCATGCTTATGGAGAGTGCACCGGCCGGGATACGGCAGCAGATGTCCGATAATATTCACTGGATAAGGGGAGCAGCGGAAAACAGGCTTGTGGTAGGCTCCCAGGCTCGGATACTCTATGCCGATGCTGCAGGAAGGGCAGAGATAGCCTCAGCATTCAACAATGCCATAAGGGATAGCCTGATTTCTGCCCCGGTTGTCATTGGAAGGGATCATCATGATGTTTCAGGCACCGACTCACCCTTCAGGGAGACTTCCGACATTTACGACGGATCGGCATTCACGGCTGACATGGCGGTACATAACGTGATAGGCGACGCTTTCAGGGGAGCCACGTGGGTTTCTCTTCACAACGGAGGGGGAGTGGGCTGGGGAGAGGTTATCAACGGAGGATTCGGGATGCTTCTTGACGGCACGAAAGAGTGCGAAAGCCGCCTGAGGATGATGCTTCACTGGGACGTGACAAACGGCATAGCCCGCAGAAGCTGGGCCCGCAACAGCGGAGCGCTTGCAACCATCAGAAGGGAAATGGAAAAAAGACCGGATCTGAAGGTCACCCTGCCGGCACTCGTTGACGACAATATTATTGACGAAGCAGTACGGTTGCTATAGCTGCAATACCTTCACCGCGGCCGGCGAATCCCATCTTTTCAGTTGTCGTTGCCTTTACGGAAATATCACCGGTTTCTGTCCCGACTATCCTGGCAATGATCTCCCTCATCTCAGGAATATACTGCGATATCTTCGGGCTCTCGAGGCAAACGGTGCTGTCGATGTTAACCACTGAAAAACCTTTCTCCCGTATCAGATCAAAACTCCTTCTCAGAAGTATCTTGCTGTCGATGCCCCTGAACTCATCACTGGTATCGGGAAAGTAAAAGCCTATGTCCCTCAGTCCCGCAGCGCCCAGAAGGGCGTCGCAAATGGCATGTATCAGCACGTCCCCGTCAGAATGGGCTATGCAACCTGCAGAAGAAGGTATGTTGACGCCGCCAAGCCACAGAAGCCTTCCCTCCTCGAGGCGGTGAAAATCAATACCCTGTCCTGTCCGGATTTTCATCAGGAAGTCTTGGTGACTGTTCTCAGTGCATTTATGTCAAATGATAGCGAAAAGCGGAGTGTCCTTGCCAGGGGGTGGTTGTGGGCAAGCGGCATCAGGTAGGAGAAATCGATAGAAAATCCTCTCAGCCTGAATCCCGCACCGGTGGTAAAATACTTCAGGTTACCCTTTGTCTCATGCTGGTGGAAGTATCCGCCCCTCACGGCAAACTGATGATTATACCAGTACTCGGCTCCGAGCGAGTAGGTGAACTCGCGCATCTCCTCCCTGAAACCTCCCGGAGCATCGTAGAAGGACTGAAAGATGGCAACCGGGACGGCCACATTGGGGTCTTTTCCCGCAACGATCTCCAGATCAGTATTATAAACAGGAGGTGTGGGTACAAGCAGCTTGTTAACATCTGCTGCAAGTGTAATCTTGTTATACTTGTCGAGGTCAATTGTTGCTGAAGTTCCAAGGCGCATGTTCATCGGTATGAAGTCAGATGTCTGTGAATCTGAGTAGCTCATCTTTGAACCTATGTTTGAAAGGTTGAATCCGAATCCCAGGAGTCCGTCCCTGCTGAACAGCATCACCCCTGTCTGATAATACCCCGATATATCGGCAGCGAAGGAAATGCCGGGTTTTGTGGCTTCGCCCCCGGAGTAATATCCTCCCGTGAGATTCGAATAGATGAACCTGAATGCAGTGCCTCCGGAGAATTTTTCTGTAAAAAGACGTGAATAACCGACATCTACCGCGAACTCGTTAGCCCTGAAAACCTGCTGCATGTTCCCGAAATCATCGGTAAAGACAATTTCACCAAGTGATGAGTAAATAAGGCTGCCGCTGAGGACCTGCTTGGCGTCTATCCTGGTGTAGCCCGAGAGATAAGCGATGTTGATGTCCGGAACAAGGTTTCTCAGCCAGGGGGAGTAAGAGATACCTACGCCGCCCTTGCCGTCGATAAAAGCAAACTTCGACGGGTTCCAGTGCATGCTGTAAACATCGGGACTTGTTGCTGCCCCCACATCACCCATGGCTCCTGCTCTTGAATCCGGGGCTATTGTAAGAAAAGGCACAACGGTTTGTATGGCGTTCAGTTCATCCATGTCCTGTGAAAATAGTTCTGACATACCGGAGACTGACATCAAAACCAGTAATAATGTTATCGCCTTGTTTTTCATGCGGATTGTGATCTATTTAGGATTACGCTAATATAAAACAGTATTTTCATTCGGATATTGTGTGTATTTTATAAAATGATCAGCCTGCCCGACAGCACCGCACTCTCCGCACCTTCGGTTGTCACTTCGAGGCGGTAGTAATAAAATCCTTTTCCTGCCCTGCTCCCTGCCGCGTCATTACCATCCCAGGATATTTCAGGGAGCTGGTAACCTTCTGCTGCGACCCTCTTCCTCAGGATCCTGATCACGCTCCCGGCGCTGTTAAAAATGGTGACCCTGACATAAAGGTTTTCCCCTGGTCTGTTGTGTCCTGCACTGATGGTTGTATGTGTGGAAACAGGATTGGGGTAGTTAAACAGATTGTTCAGGATAAAGCCTTCTTTGTTCCTGACAATGAAATGAAGAGTCTCTTCGGATGAATTATTATAATTATCCCATGCTTTAACTGTAACTGAATGAGCTCCTTCTGTAAGATCCCTGAACTGGTAGACTACCCTCCCGGCTGTAAAGGTGCCGAGATCGTGTTCAAAAAAAGTGTTGAGAATGACCTGGCTGCTTCTGTCGCCGTCGAGCCATGCTGCGAGGTCATGTCCTATTCCCGCACCGGTGGTGTTGATGCCCGATTCATCCCCGATCAGTGCAAGCAGCCTGGGAGAATCATCCGTTATTCCGCCGTTTCTGAAGAGTGTGTCGTTGAGAAAAAGCTTTAAGTTAGGTCCCTTTGTGTCAGCTGATGCCTGATTGCTGAATCCTCCCGCTGTAATCCCGCTGAAGCTTCCCTGCATTTCACTCTTCTGGTTATATGCATAATAGCTGATCTTTGCCCCGCCATAGGAATAATCTATGTCACGCGGCACAATGAATGAGAACCTGAACCTGCCTTTGTTTACCGGGGTCTTCCCGGTGAAGATGATGTTGTTCCTGATCCCGAATTCCATAACCGGACCTCCATCGTTGGCAAGGGTTCTTCGTGTCGTCTCCTTGTCGAACACAGTAACGGAAAGGATGCCGTCGAACGATTCATCCGCCTGGCCGGATGTTGTCTCAATATGTCCCGAAACCGTCATACGCGAGAGGGCTTTAAGAGTGTCGGTGGGTTCCGTAACTGCAATCCCGTTTACCGAATCCGTAACAACATTGCCATGCCATGGCCAGGCCAGCCTCAGGGCAGGATCGCCGAGCAGCAGGAAATTCCTTTTGTTGGTTCCGCTTCCCGAATTGTTCTTGGCTATCCTGATAATATCCCCCAGCCTCAGTGGTCTTCCTTCAGCATCGTGAGTGAAGGCAATATCATAGATATTCCGGTTCAGAAAATAGTTGGGTGCGGAGTAGGCCAGCCGGGTTGTTGACATAAGTGCAACCGCACCTCCATCTTTCCTGAGAAGAAGCAACTCACCGGCGGAGTTTCTGCTGCTCCGTACTCCTGTAACGTAGTTATAATCAGCGTCGTCGAACCGGCTGAACTCACAGGTGGCCGTTATGAAAAGAGGGAGCCGCCTGCTGTTCTTCCATGAATTTATATCTTCAGGTCTGACAACCCTTTCGTGGGCCAGGCCGATTTCATTTCCATGACCGGTGTAGTTGACAATCAGGGAGCCTGAACTGACCCTGTCGCCGATTGCCCTGTTTACATCGGGATAGGTCTGACCGGTCAGGGTGGTCACCTGCCTGTATGCATCAAGGTATATCTTGTCGATATTGAACGACGGGTACTTTTCACCTATCAGGGCCGCAAGACCTTCGGCATCCGCCATGTGAACGTTGCCGTCTTCGTCATCGGCAATAAGGCATATAATGTTCTTCCAGTCTCCCCTGTCGGAATCCCTGAGGTAACTGTCTATCTTCGAAACAACTATACCTGCCTGCAGGGTATCCGAAACCGGCAGCCTTCCGATTCCTATATCAAGGGTTCCGTAATCCTCTCCCTCGTCGTCGCCCAGCAAACCATAAAAATCGTCGGATGTGAAGGATGATATAACAACATTCGAATTACGCGACTGGTATGTTGGTATGAAGTTCGGATTGTAGGGTGGCGGAGTCTTGTTCTCGTATGATCCGTCTCCCAAAAGCAGGAGATATTTTAAAGGCATACCGGTACCCTGCTGTTTGAGCCATTTCATCCTGAGGTAGTTCCTTATTGCCGCTATGTCGGGAATCCCTCCCGAGAATTCGTTATATATCTGCCCGGGAGTCACAACCTGAGTTACCAGTCCGCTGTTCCTCAAATGAATACCTGCAAGGCGGCCGGCGTGGCTGAGAAAGAGAGGATGAGCGACTATAATCATTTCTGCGGGAGCAGAACCGTGAAGATCCTGATTGGGAAGAGTTCCGGACTTAATAACAGGAACAGGCGCATTCGCGGGATCGAAAACTAAAAATCTCCTTAGAGTGCCGGTCGCACTCTTGAACTTAAGTGCTCCTCCGGTCTGAATATACCTTATATTCTTAACTTCATGCGGGTCGGTTACATCCCACACAACCACTCCCTGCAGGTTACCTGAAATGCTGAATTCTGTTATACGCCCGGGGGCAACAGACTCTGAATCGAAGAAGTGAGTAGCAGTACCATTGTAAATGCTCCTCTTCCTTGCGTGAAGCTTCACATAGTCGATCCATGCCCTGACTCCTGGCTGACTGCTGCCGGAATACCTCACCTCGAGACGGGGTGATGCCAAAGAGGGGACCTGGGTCCCAGTTACTGTTGCTGCGTGCGCGTATGTGCCTGTCGTAACCGAGAGGTTAACAGGCTGGGCAATAAGAGTCTCCCACAGGTTCTCCCCCTCGTGTAAACTGAAAGAGGTCTGTACGGGTGCCCTGGCGAGAACCCTTGCAGTGTACTTCACAGGTTCGCCGGTAAGTACATCTGAAAAATCCGGATTAATGGATACAATCCCTGAGGGCCCGACAGGCTGGTACCATTCCCTTCCTGACTTAAGTATATTCTCGCCCTCAATCTCATGAATGAAAAGGGCATCGGAAGCTGATGAGAAATAATCAGCAGGACCATCCGGCTCCTCAGCATCAGCAATCAGCCTGCCCTCACCCGGCATTGATGTGATGAAATACCAGGCGGTATCGGAATAGTGGTGTCTTGAGAAATCATAACCTGCGGTTGTCTCGTCAAAGACCCACCTGCCGGTACCCTGGGCATAGAACAAGAGGTAATCGCCCTGGTTGAAGATGCCGTCACTTCCTTTATTTATATAAAAGGCAATCTCTTTCAGGTCATCCGGTTTAGGGGCATTATTATGGAAGGAAAGCTGACCGTGGTTATTGCCGAACAGGCGGGGTGCGGAAGGATTATCCAGCCCAAGCCCGGCAAGCGTTTTAAAATCTATTCTGTATACACCATCTGAAGTCACCCCGATTCTGAACCATTTGCCGGCAGCCAGAACAGAAGAAGGGGCAAAATCCTCCCCGCCCTCCTGACCAATGATCTCCAGGTTATTAAGCAAGGGCAGCAGCAGCAATATCTTAAATACCCTTATCATTAATCTGCCGGGTAGTATGAACCAACCATATGTCCTTCATCAACTTTGTCCCTCATAATAGTGTAAGGATTAAAATAATAACGGTTCCGAAACGTTGATATTGCAGTTATATTAACAATGGTTCCGCGAACATATCTGACAGCCCTGCTGCTGCTGACAAGACTAATTTGTTTGCCTGGTCAGGATACCTGGTACGGACCGGGATATCAGACCATGGTGATGAAAAATCCTGCTTTTGCCGGTAGTGAGGGGGACCCAGTTCTCAGGATCTCTTATATCAATTTCTATCCGGGTAATAACTATAATCTGCATTCGGTCTACCTTTCATACGACTCATACGTGCCTCTGCTTCATGGCGGTACCGGGTTCTACATCTCAAACGATTATCTTGGAGGCATCATCAACGACATAAGAAGTGGAGTCTCGTACGCTTATTTCCTTAAGGCTGGGCGGGACCTTCAGATCAACGGAGGCCTGTCGGCTTCATTATACCGAAGGTCGTTCAATTTCGGAAGAGCACTGTTGCCCGACCAGATCGATCCAATCGGGATAATTGCGCATCCAACGGGGGAAACATTTGAAAATAACGGAAGAACAGTTTTTGATATCGGAACAGGATTCATTTTCGCTGCAGGCATTTTCAGCGGGGGTATCTCTGTTAATCATCTTGCTGAGCCGTCTCTATCGGCGCCGGGATCACCTGACGATAAGCTTATGCGCAGGCTGCTCGTGCATTTTTCAGCTGACCTTGCCATGGGCAGACAGGGCAGTTATTCCCTGCAGCCGCTGGCATTTGCTGAAATACAGGATAAGCTGGTTAAAGCCGGTGCCGGAGCCGCAATAGGCACTAATAATTTTAAGATCAATATTGTATGTCTTACAGACAATAACAGGAACCTCGATTTCCAGGGTGGTTTCTCATTAAGGACAGGCAGACTTATGATATATTATAACTATCTGTTCAATGTTGCGTCGGGAAATTTATACCTCCCTTTTTCACTCCTGCATCAGACTGGTGTCTCATTCAGTTTAAACAGTGTTGAAAAAAGATACAATATAAGTACAATAAATTATCCTGCTTTGTAGTTATATTTGAACTTAAAAAGTATAGTAACGCGTTGATTAGTATTATTGAGATCTGTTAAAAGTCATTAAACCAAAGGAATTATGTATAGATTCAGAGCTTTGCCGTTTGTGTTGGTGGCTGCATTGATTCTTTTTTCATGCAAGGGTTCAAGGAGGAGCGCAGGTGTTTCACCCACCACCGGATGGAGATATAATGACCCCGATAACGGTGGTTTTGAGGTTACCATAGGATCCGAGCAGCAGACCGGTCCCGGCCTGGTGCTGATCGAGGGCGGCCGCTTTACCATGGGCAGGGTACAACAGGATGTTCTGTTCGAATGGAACAACGAGCCCCGCACAGTAACAGTCTCATCATTCTATATGGATGAAACGGAGGTAAGGAATGTTGACTACAGGGAGTATCTCTTCTGGCTGAGAAGAGTGTACAAGGATTACCCCGAGGTTTACAGGAGGGCGCTGCCCGACACTTTGGTATGGAGGAGCCCGATGGGATTCAACGACCCGTATGTTCAATATTACTTCCGCCATCCCGCCTACAACAATTACCCCGTTGTAGGTGTAAGCTGGGTCAAGGCCAACGATTACTGTCTCTGGAGAACCGACAGGGTTAATGAACAGCTGCTGATCAGGGAAGGAGAACTCCTTCCTGATCCGAATCAGCTCAATGAGAAGAATTTTAATACCGAAGCATATCTTGCAGGACAATACGAAGGTGTTGTAAACAAGCTGAGGCCAAGCCTTAATCCAAACCAGACCGAAAGGCGGACCAATTTTGAAGATGGCCTGCTCCTGCCTGCTTACCGGCTTCCCACCGAGGCCGAATGGGAGTTCGCTGCCTATGCTCTGCGCGGCAATACCTACGATGAAAGGATCTATGAAAGAAGGATCTATCCATGGGATGGCCATAACGTAAGGAATTCCGCAAGGAGGCACAGGGGACAGATGATGGCTAACTTCGTACGGGGCAGGGGCGACATGATGGGCGTTGCGGGAAGCCTGAACGATAACGCCAGCATTACTGCTGACGTCAAATCATACTGGCCGAATGATTATGGCCTCTATAGCATGTCAGGAAACGTTAACGAATGGGTTCTTGATGTTTACAGGCCTCTTTCTTTCCAGGATATGGATGCTTTTAATCCTTTCAGGGGGAACGTATTCACAGATCTTAAAAGAGATGCCAGCGGAAATGTAATAGCAAAGGACAGGCTTGGAAGACTCTATATAGATACTGTAAGGGATATTGATGTGGCAGACAGGTATAACTACCAGAAAGGCGATTACAGGAACTACCGCGACGGCGACCTGCAGTCGGCTATTTCTTCCGGTGCCGACTGGACCACTGATGATAACAGGGTTGGTTCATCGAGGATGTACGCACAGGACGAAACCGACTATGTAACTCTGATTAACGATAACGCCAGGGTTTACAAGGGAGGCTCATGGAAGGACAGGGCCTACTGGCTGAATCCCTCAACACGCAGATTCCTCGACCAGGAAAGCTGCCGCGATGATATCGGTTTCAGATGCGCAATGATCAGGGTGGGAAGCCCCACGGGATTATAAAAAAATATTACTAAGTTAGTAGCCTCATTATGCTTCATAATGAGGCATTTTTTTTTAACCATATGAAAACAGAACAGCTTTACCAGATTTTCAGGGAATCCCGGGGAGTCTCAACTGACTCAAGAACAGTTGAAAAAGGTCAGATCTTTTTCGCACTCTGGGGAGAAAAGTACAACGGGAACGAATTTGCGGCCGAAGCCCTTGACAAGGGAGCTTCATGGGCAGTAATCGATGACCCTGCATTCGAGACCGACAGGAGTGTTCTTGTTGATGACACCCTCATTGAACTGCAGGCCCTGGCGACTCATTACCGGAAAGAACTTAAAATACCTGTTCTGGCTGTAACGGGCACAAACGGAAAAACAACAACACGGGAACTCATTACGGAGGTTGCGAAAAAGAAGTACAGGGTGCACGGAACAACAGGAAACCTTAACAATTCGATAGGAGTGCCCCTTACCATACTGGCTGCACCACCCGATACACAGCTGATGGTGATCGAGATGGGAGCAAACCATCTTGGTGAGATACGGTCACTCTGCCTTATTGCCCGGCCCGATTACGGAATAATAACCAATGTGGGAACGTCACATATCGAGGGATTCGGTTCGCTCGACGGAGTGCTGAAGGCTAAAACCGAACTATATGAGTACCTCAGGAAAGTAAACGGCATAGCTATCTATAACGACAGGGATCCCGTTCTTAAGGATAAGATATTCAAACTCGTAAACAGGGCGGTGCCCATTTCCGATCCGACCGGCGTTGACCTGGAGGTGGTAATTGTGTCAGATGACCTCAACCTCGTCGTCGAAGCTTCTTTCCAGAACAGGACACATAACATAAAAACAAATCTCTTCGGCAGATATAACCTCGAAAACATCAAGACAGCAATTGCCACCGGCCTGTTTCTTGAAGTTGATATGGAGGATATTGTCGCAGCAATTACTGATTATTCTCCGGTAAATAACAGGTCGCAGGTAAAGGTCACAAAACACAACACCATTGTCTGCGACTCCTACAATGCCAATCCTTCAAGCATGAAACTGGCACTCGAATCATTTGGAGGGATAAAGGCTGAGAGGAAGATGGTCATACTTGGCGATATGCTCGAACTGGGAGACAGAACCGACGCAGAACATATCACAGTTCTCGAGGAGGTCTATAAGATGAAGGATACCGAGGTGCTCCTTGCAGGAACCACCTTTGCCAAATATGCTGATGATTACGGATTCAAGGCATTCCCCGATGTTAATTCACTGGCAGATCATATCAGGTCCAAACCGGTTAAAGGGTATTCAATACTTGTGAAAGGCTCAAGGGGGATTGCCCTTGAAAAAACATATGATTTGCTGTAAAAAACGGAAATCATATTCCGCCGGATGATTTACCATCCGTAAAACTCAGGTTTATCAGCAGAACCTCCGACCGGCTCCCCGATCTTATCCTCGGTCCCCAGAGACCATAGCCTGATGAGACAATGTAATGAGTGTTGCCTTTTTTCAGGTAACCATAGCTAAGCTCGTATATCATTCGTGTTAAATGGTTCAGTGGCCACATCTGCCCGTTATGGGTATGTCCCGAAAGCTGGAGGTCAACATTTTGCTTTTCAGCCTCTTCCAGATTGAATGGCTGGTGATCGAGAAGAATAACGGGCTTAAGGGTGTCGGCTTTTTTCATCAGTTCATCCAGAGGCATCCTTTCCTTTCCTTCGAAACGGCGGGAATCCCTGTCGAGCCGTCCGACGACCTGTATTCCTCCCGGCAGAACAACCACCTCATCCTTGAGTATCCTGATTCCCTTGCTCTCAATATATGGAATCGTCCGGCCGGCTCCCCCAATATACTCATGATTCCCTGTGATCGCGTACATCCCCGATCTGCAGTGTGGACAAGTAAAATACTTCAGCAGGTCACCTCTCAGCACAGGGCCTATTTCACCATCAATAATGTCGCCGAGCAGGAATACAACATCCGGCTCCAGCTTTTCGAGGATCTCCGATAACTTCCTGATGCTCCTTTTGCGGATAACACTGCCAAGGTGAATATCGGAGACGGCCGCTACCCTTAATGGTACTGAATCATCTGTCTTCTTGTTTATCTCTATGTCGTATTGCCGCACAGTCGGTATAACTGCATTGATAAATCCCCCCGCGATAAAGAGGAAGGTCGCTGTAACGGAAGCTATATATGCCCACCGTCTGAATTGCAGAATGTTCTGTTCATTTACAATTCCGGGTATTCGGAGAATTATTGAAAGAATGTCTGAAAGGACCAGAAACATGAACGAGTAAAAAACAAAACCCATCCAGAAACCTCCTGCAATATTCAGGATGTCCGAGAAGACCGTTGAGTGCCTGCTTTCAAGGATCTTGCCTGCAACAAATGTAAGCGAGAGCAATAAATAGATGGTGAAATATACAATCCTGTTACTCCTGAGTCCGGGCAGTGCATTGTACCCTTTAAGGTAAATGTAAATATTTGCCAGTGAGTAGACAGAAAGGACAATTGTAAGGAATATAAGGAACTGATAGTTTTTCATTTTAATTTTTGTTCTTTTTCAAGGCTGCTGAATGTCTTGATGCCTCTCACATAAAACTCAAAAACAAGACTTTTGTTCATTACAGGCTCGACATTATGCCTTACCCTCCTTCTCATGATTTCCTCTCTTTTCCTTCTGAGGGCCCCGATGCTTTTATAATAACTGATGTGAGCCCTGAGAACGGCAATCGTGCTTCTGAATTTCCCCTTCAATGCAAACGCCATGGCTGCAATACCGTCGAGAAGCTTTCTGACGAACAGCACTCTGTGAAAGTTCTTTTCAGGAAGGTTTTTGTAAAGCAGAAACAGGTTGTTCCGGAAATTCAGGTAGGCTTTCTGAGCTGAATCGTAAGGCAGTGTGCCGCCTCCCACATGGTAAACAACCGAACCGGGAATGCATGCGAACCGGTAGCCTTCGTATCCCAGTCTCCAGCAGAGGTCTACTTCCTCCATGTGGGCAAAGAAATCATCATCAAATCCCCCGCACCTCCGGTAAGCTTCTGCCCTTATGATCATGCATGCCCCGCTCGCCCAGAACACATCCCTGTTATTGTCATACTGTCCGCTGTCCTTCTCAACATGATCGAAGATACGTCCCCTGCAGAATGTGAAACCATACCTGTCGATATACCCGCCTGCCGCCCCTGCGTATTCGAAGGATCCCGGGTTATGCCAGGAGAGTATCCTCGGCTGACAGGCAGCGGTTTCTTCGTTTTCATCCATGTAACTGACAAGAGGCCTGAGCCACCCTTCAGTGACCCTGACATCTGAATTGAGCAGAACGTAATATCCTGCCTCGATTTTCTCCAGGGCGCGATTGTATCCGCCCGCAAACCCGAAATTGCTGTCAAGCCTTATCAGCCTGGCATTGCTGAAATTATCGGCGACCCATTCCGCCGATCCGTCTGTTGATCCGTTATCGGCTACCCATACCTCAGTATCATCCCCGGATGAATATTTTATTACATCCTCAAGGAACATCCTGAGAAACTCAAGGCCGTTCCAGTTAAGTATTACAACGGCAGTTTTAATCATTGTCGAGCATCATGTCAATATTTCCAGCGCCTGTGGCTCCACAGCCAGTATTGAGGATTCTCCCTGATAAGCTCCTCGAGCTTCCTTACATGCGTCTCTGTTATTAAGTGTTCGGTAAGCTCGCCCGTATGCTCAAAGAGAAGCTCAGCCGTGAGATTGTAATAACCCCTCGCGGTCTTCCTTATCCTGAAAAAGATTACCCCCATATCATATTTCCTGGCTATTTTCTCCGGACCCAGAAAAACAGGAGTATCCTGGTTCAGAAAAGTCGTTCTGTAATGTATCTCGCTCCTGAAGGGTGTCTGATCCGCGATGAGGGTGTACAGACTTTTTATACCCTTCTCGCGGTTTTTTACAACCTCCCTTACTATCCCCGACATCGGGGCAAGTTCCATGCCATGCTTCGACCTCAGGGTGTTCAGAAACCTGTCGAACAGTTTGTTCCGGAGGGGTTTGTAAACCGATACATTTTTGTGCCTGGTATACAGGGGAAGTATTGAGAGCCATTCCCAGCAGTTGTAATGGCTATGCACAACCATCAGGTCGCGTCCTTCATCATAAAGTTTGTTAAGGAGCTCCGGATTGGTGAAGGTCATCCTTTTAAAAAGCTGCCTGTCGCTCATATGTGTCATCTTAAGAGTCTCCGGAAAGAGGTCTGCAAGATGCCTGTAGAATTGCCGGGCTATTCCCCTGATCTCATCATCGCTTTTTTCGGGGAACGAATTCTTAAGGTTGGTGATTACTATACTCTTTCTGTATCCTGGGAAATAGTAAAACAGCACGAATAGAACGTCTGAAAAGATATATAGTATCCTGAGAGGCAGGAGAGTTATGATCCAGTTGAGTCCGTAAAAGAGATAAAAGATCAGATAATTCATCTGACAACTTTTAGTTATGCAGCATAAATTTACCAACAATTTCAACCACTTCCGAAAAGATTTTACTGTTTGAGGCAATAATCTCCTCTCCGGTTATATTCCGGGGATTACCGGTAAAGTCACCCGCCATTCCTCCGGCTTCCCTTACAAGGAGAATGCCGGCAGCGACATCCCATGGGTGCAGGTCATACTCGTAGAACAGGTCAAATATTCCGCATGCGACGTATGCGAGGTCTATTGAAGCCGAACCCAGTCGTCTGACGCCATGGGAGTGTTGCAGGAAGTGATTGAGCAACCTTATATAGTCCGGCAGCCGTTCGAAACGGCTGTATGGGAATCCCGTTGCCACAAGCGATCCGCTCAGTTTCTCCGTACCGGAAACATGGATTCTTTTTCCGTTTCGCCATGCACCGCCATTCTTCCATGCAGTAAAAACCTCTTTACCCATCACTTCGTAAACCACTCCTGCCACAACCTCGTTTCTGTCCATGAGCCCGATACTGATGGCATAGGGATGAAGACCATGAAGGAAGTTTGTGGTGCCGTCAAGCGGATCTATAACCCAGCGGTAACGTCTTCCTTTCTTTGAGGAAGTACCCTCTTCTGTTATAAAACCCGCTTCGGGCAGCAGAGAGCCCAGGAGTCCGACGAGAAGCTCTTCCGATTCCCTGTCAACATAACTTACAAAATCATTCAGCCCCTTGCTCTCGGTTGAATTCAGGTCAAACTTTTTCGCCTCGGCACGTATGAATGAGGATGTTTTGCCGGCCGCTATGGCAATTTCAGCTGTAATATCCCTGAGGTTCATAGTAATATTAAAAAATCAGATAAGTTCAACGTGTACCCTTCCTGTTTCGTCAGTTTCCCCGAGTCTGACCTTCCTGACATTACCTGCCAGCTCTCTCCTCCAGGGGTGCCAGACTTTTATGTAGTTGGGTGTGAATCCGGTAATAAATCCCTTGTTTACAGTACTTTCGAAAAGGACATCAGAGATCTTTCCCCTGTTTAGTTCATTGAAAACAAGTTGTTTATTCTTCGACAGGGAAATAAGCAGCCTGCTTCTTTTCTCCTTTATGGCATCCCTGACCTGTTCAGGCATCTTCGCTGCTTCCGTTCCCGGTCTCGGGGAGAAGGGGAACACGTGAAGGTATGAAAGATCTGTCTTTTCGAGGAACCGGTATGTCTCTTCAAAATCTGTGTCGGTCTCTCCCGGGAAGCCGGTTATTATATCTGCCCCTATGCCGGCTTCCGGTATCTGACTGATGATCGTGGCTATACGTCCGGAGAGATCTGAAACCGTATACCTCCTTTTCATGTTCCTGAGGATCTTATCACAGGCGCTCTGCACAGGTAAATGGAAATGAGGCATGATTTTATGATTTGCGGCTGTCAGCTCTATCAGCCTGTCGGCAAGGAGATTTGGCTCTATTGAGGAGATCCTCAGCCTTTCTATCCCGGCAACTTCCGAGAGTGCCCGGAGCAGGTCAGTAAATGACTCGCCTGTCGTTCTGCCGAAATCTCCGGTATTCACCCCTGTAAGTACAATTTCCCTAACGCCTCCTTGTGCGATTTTCTGTGCCTCCCCGATGAGGCTCCTTATTGAGGGATTCCTGCTTCTCCCCCTGGCAAGGGGCACGGTGCAGTAAGAGCAGCCGTAGTTGCAGCCATCCTGTACTTTGAGAAACGACCGGGTACGGTCGCCGATCGAATATGCATGAAAAAATTGATCAGAATCAGCCAGGGGGCCTGAATGAACATCTGTTTCCCGCTTATCTGCCGTGTCAGGAATATAATCGGCGACGGAAAACTTTTCATTTGTTCCGAGCACCAGATCAACCCCGGGAATTGCTGAAACAGCATCCGGATTAAGTTGGGCGTAACAGCCGACAACCGCTATGAATGCTTCGGGGACCCTGTTGATTATGCTCTTTACAGCCTGCCTGCATTTCCTGTCGGCACTTCCGGTCACCGTGCAGGTGTTTATAACATAAATATCTGCTCTTGTATTAGCGGAGACTCTTTCAAAACGTTCGGCAGGAAACATCCTTGAGATGGCGGAACTCTCCGCATAATTGAGCTTGCAGCCAAGGGTATGAAAAGCAACTTTTTTTCTGATGGTGTTCATTATCAGACATAAAGACGGGCCGCAGGAGATAATTCAGTAAACGGATCTGCTGATGGTCCTGAATGACTTTTTAAAGCCTTGTTATATATACATTCCTGAACTCAATGGCTTTTCCCTCACTCTGCAGGCAGATATGACCTGACGTAGGTGTCACACCAGTTCCCCTGTTTTGCAGGACGCCATTTACAGTTACCTCTATGGTATTGCCCCTGCATACGACGATCATGGTGTTCCATTCACCTGCAGGTTTTTCGGATGATTCAGCCATCTTGGCAACAACTCTCGCCTTTTTATCAATTCGTTCTTCCATATCGGCGCTCCCCATGCAGACAAAATCACCTGCGCTTTCGTGCCTTAGCTGGCATTCAATACAGGTCGGCCATATAGCATCCGGTTCCTGTGTATGAAGAAACACCCCGCTGTTGGTGGGCTCTTCCGGCCAGCGCCACTCCACGTTAAGTGTATAGTCGGAATAGGTCTCTTCCGTTCTCATGTATCCGAACGGATCGCCGGTAATGTGTATAACACCTTCTTTAACAGTGAATACCGTTGCCGGATCAACCGATTCATCCCTCAGGTGGAATATCCAGTTGCTCAGGTTTTCCCCGTTGAATAGTTTTATTATGCCTGCATCAGGACTTTGTGCATCGCCGGCGCCTTTCCTGGCTTGTCCTGACTGGTTGCAGAAGGTGAGTGTTAGTGCTGTCGCTGCTATGATCAGCAATGTTAAGGTGCGGGTGATTCTTCTCATAATTGATTAATTATTTGATGATTAAAAATATTTCACTTTATTGTAATGTTTCAGAGTAACTTGCTTGCAAGCTCTGCAAGGTAGCTTCTTTCCCCTTTTACAAGGTTGACATGTGCAAAAATATCCTGATCCTTCAACTTGTCGGAGAGATAGCTCAGGCCGTTGGAAGCTGTATCGAGATAGGGTGAATCGATCTGCTCAATATCCCCGGTGAAAACCATTTTGGTTCCTTCACCTGCCCTGGTGATTATTGTCTTGATCTCGTGAGGGGTAAGATTCTGTGCCTCATCGACAATGAAAAATATGCTCGAGAGACTGCGCCCCCTTATGTATGCCAGGGGTGTTATTACCAGTTTTTCCTCCTTCATCATGTCGTTTATCCTGAGATATTCAGGACTCTGGTGGCTGAACTTATGTTTGATAACTGTAAGATTGTCGTAAAGAGGCTGCATATAGGGATCCATCTTATCCTTGATGTCGCCGGGCAGAAATCCCATGTCGCGGTTGGCAAGCGGAACAATCGGGCGGGCAAGAAAGATCTGCTTGTATCTCTTATGCTGATGAAGGGCTGCGGCAAGGGCAAGAAGAGTCTTTCCCGTGCCGGCCTTTCCCGTCAGCGATACAAGCTGTATGTCGGGATTAGTAAGCGCCTCCAGTGCAAAGGTCTGTTCTGCGTTACGTGGATCGATCCCATAGGTGGTTTGCTTGATAACCCT
>CAYRQY010000016.1:0-20015 GCA_964426435.1 uncultured Rikenellaceae bacterium
TATTGTCACAACAGGTGTTGAGGTCGATGAAATCAGAAAAAAGGCTGTTGAACTGCTGCTTGCTGAACACCGTGCAGAATGTGAAGCACCATGCAGGATAGTCTGCCCTGCAGGTTATAACATTCCCCTGATGAACAGACTTCTCGCCGGAGGTGATATAAAGGGCGCTTCAGAACTTGCGCGATCAGAGCAGGCAGAAGGGGAATTCAGATGCCTTGCCTGTCCGGGCTACTGCGAAAATGCCTGCCGGAGAAAGAAAATCGATATACCTGTTTCAATCCGTAACATTCAATTGCTGGTATACTCGGGTATCAATAAAGGTAATAATATTAAAGAATCTGTTAATCAAATATATAAAGAAACAAAGAAGCCGGAAAAGGAAGTCTTTCCGGGACATATCAGGAACCGTTTCTCATCGAGAACAGGAAGGCTTGATGAGACGGAGAGCCTGGAGTGGCTTAAGGAGTGTGACCCCGCAATGCCAAGGCACCGGGAGATAACATCGTATGATATTGCCGGGCAGGAAGCAGGGAGCTGTATGCACTGCGACTGCAGGGCGGCTGGTGACTGCCGGCTGCGGGACATCGCGGAGGAGATGAAGGTAAAGGATCCGAGAGGCAAGATCAGGGGCACGCCGGTAACAAAAAAGATCAATCATCAGACCGGCCTGGTTTTTGAGAGTGCCAAATGTATAAAATGCGCACTCTGTGTGAGGGTTTGTGAAGATAGTACTGAAAGCCCGTCCCTTTGCTTTCTTAACAGGGGATTTATTACAGTACTGTCTGAGCCGCTCACTGAAAGTTTCGGGAGTGTGCTGAAGGATCAGGCTGAGAAGGTTATAGCGGTATGTCCTACGGGCGCACTGGCCTGGAAGGGTTGATGAGCGATGAGAGATGAGTGATGAGTCAAGGAGCGAAGCGACGCAGTTCCGCGGAGCGGAAGGTGAGTGAAGAATTGTTAATTAGTTGAGAATGATGAGAGTTTTGTTTGTAATATTGTTTGCGGCTGGCTGTATGGCTTCGGTTGCGCAGGTGAATGAGGCTGAGTGGCCGCTGTTCAGGGGCCGGGCGGATCTTTCGGGAAGGACGGACTTTGAGCTTCCCTCCTCTCCTTCCCTGCTCTGGAGCGTATCGACCGGTACCCGCACGAAATCATCACCTGTTTTAAGCAACGGGGTCATCTATTTTGGAAACGACAAGGGAATACTCACCGCGATAACAACGGAAGGAAGGGTAAAATGGAGGTTTGAGGCGGGAAGAGCCATAGAGGCTCCGCCTCTTGTCTTTGAAAACAAAGTGATCTTTGGTGATAATTACGGGGTATTGAGGGCTGTTGATGCTGAATCGGGAAAACTCCTGTGGACCTATACGACGGAGAATCAGATATCGGGATCGGCCAATGTCTGGAAGAGCGGAAACAGGGCCGGAATAATCGTGGGCAGCTATGATTATTACCTTCATTGTGTCGATCCGGTCAACGGCAAGCTGTTATGGAAGATCGAGACAGACAACTATGTTAACGGAACGCCCGTTGTCGCAGGCAACAGGATCGTCTTCGGAGGCTGCGACGGAGTGGTGAGGATCGTGGATCCTCTTACTGGTATTCAGAGCGACACAATTAATATCGGGGTTTACCTGGCATCATCACCGGCAGTAAGCGGCGACAGGCTCTTTCTTGGTGACTACGACGGAACGTTCTACTCACTTGACCTCCGGTCGAGGAAACTTGCATGGAAAGTACCGGCAGGAAATGAATCAGCTCCGATCATGTCGATACCGGGAATAGGAAAGAGCGTGGTTCTTTTAGGAAGCGACGACAAACATCTCTACTGCTTTAACATCTCTGACGGAAAAGCCGTATGGCGTTTCAGAACCAACGGAAGGATTACGGGTTCTCCTGTTGTGGCTCCTTCTGCAGTCCTTTTCGCCAGTATGGACGGATTTGTCTATACACTGGGCCTTCAGAACGGCTCAAAAACATGGAGTTTCAATACCGGCTCCCCTGTAAGCAGTTCGCCGGTTGTTACCCGCGACAGATTTTACATCCTCACGGAGGACGGGAGATTACTTGCTTTTGGAATAAAAGGAAAAAAATGAAAATAGTTTATCTTATTACAGGATCGGGAGGATCGTTCTATTGTGGCAACTGTTACCGCGACATGCTTTATGTGAGGGCAATACGCAGGGTGCCCGGAATAACTGCAGCCGCAATACCACTTTACCTGCCTCCCCCGAAGAATGGGCCGGCAAGTGAGTTTGATCCTCACGTTTTCTTCGGAGCCATCTCGATGTATGTACGGGAAAAGGTGCCTTTTTTGCGAAGGATGCCGGACTTCATGGATAAGCTTCTCGACACCGGTCCCATGCTGAGGTTCGCAGCCCACAAGGCCGGAACGACGCGTCCGGAAGGTATGGAGGATCTTACCCTTAACATGATAAGCGGCGAGAATGCCTTTCGTGAGAAGGAGGTGGACAGACTGATAGGATACCTTATGAAGACAGGAAAACCCGATGTCATACATCTGTCAAACGCCCTGATAATCGGTCTTGCGCACCACCTCAAAAAGAAGATGGATGTAAAGGTGGTATGCTCCCTTCTTAACGAGGATGACTGGATAGATGAGATGGCCGAACCATACAGGAGCATGGCATGGAAAATGATTGCCAAGGAGGCCCTGCATGCTGATGCATTCATTACACCGAGCAACTATTACAAGGATCTTTTCATAAGGCAGACAGGTGTTGAAGGCAAAAACATACATGTGGTTCCCCTCGGCCTGGATATTTACCAGGAAAGACCGGAAACCCTGAATATTCACTCGCCCTCAATAGGCTATTTCTGCAGGATAAATGAGCTGAACGGCTTTGACAAAATTGTCGATGCGTTCATTAAACTCAAGACGGAAAACACCATACCGGGACTTACACTGCATGTCTGCGGTGGTTTTACGGCCGATGACCGGCCCTTTGTCAACAAACAGGTGAAAAAGATAAGCAGGCTCGGCTATAAGGATTCGGTAAGGATTTACCCTGAATTTGAGGGTGACAGTAAGCACGAGTTCTTCAGGGACATCGACCTGATGTGCGTTCCGGTGAGGAAGCATGACGGATATGGTCTCTATATCCTGGAAGCGAATGCGGAAGGAGTGCCTGTTGTTCAGCCAGATACCGGAGCTTTCGCAGAAATCATTAAAATGACGGGCGGCGGAGTTACCTATCTGCCTGATACAGCTGAAGAAGCGGCCAGTACCATAGGGAAGCTGCTCAAAGATAAGGAACTGCTGGCAAAACTGGGCAATATCGGCAAAAGAGGGGTCAGGGAGAATCTTACATTGACAAACATGTCGGCCGGGCTGGCAAAAGTATATAACTCATTAAAGAAGTAGCGGGATCAAATGATTCTGCATAAGTAGCTCAATATGTTAAGGATCAACAGTATCACGAAAGCCTTTCATCAAAGGGGAACAGTTTTGGAGAACCTCAGCCTTCATCTTAAGGAGGGTGACTCGGTGGCTGTTACAGGTCCCTCCGGTTCCGGCAAGACCACGCTTTTAAATATCATAGGTCTTCTTGACCGGCCCGACACAGGGGAGATCTGGTTCAGGGGTGAATCCCTGCTAAGTTACAATGCAGATGAGTCAGCCCATTACAGGAACAGGCATCTGGGTTTTGTATTTCAGGACCACCTGCTTCTGCCCTATCTCACAATTAAGGAAAACATCCTTCTTCCGTTGCTTGCCTCTGATTCTTCAGCTTCCGAATTCAGCAAGAATGAGCAGTATGCAGCGGAACTTATGAAAAGGACGGGTATTGCAGACCTGGGGGGAAAGTATCCTTTCCAGGTATCCGGGGGCGAAGCCCAGAGGGCAACCCTTGTAAGATCGCTGGTTAACAGGCCTTCACTGCTTCTTGCAGACGAGCCGACCGGATCGCTCGATAAGGGTAATGCTGATATCCTTGGAGATCTTCTTATTGAAATGAACCGGGAAATGGGTATTACCCTGATTCTTGCAACCCACTCGCAGAGCCTGGCCGAAAAGATGGCCATCCGGATGGAGCTTGTCAACGGAGCCCTCAGGGAGGCAGGGGGAAAATAAGACCGACACTGCTGTGAAGCCTGGAATATTACATATCATCCTAAGAACGCTCCTCTTCTACCGATCGCCGGTTATCTCCCAGATACTGATCATAATGCTTCTTTCTGCCGTTATTTCCGGGTCACTTATGACCGGCAATTCTGTTCGTTACAGCCTGAGGAGCTCATCTGTCGAAAAACTGGGAAAAACCGGGATTGTCATCAATTCGGGAATGAGGTATTTTGATCAGGCCATAAGCGAAAAACTTTTTCGCAATTCGGGCTTTACAAGCACCGCTATCCTTGAGATGAAGGGCTATTGCCAGAATTTTGCCACCGGAGAAAGCGCTTTCGGCGTGAATATCATAGGAATCGATTCTTCATTCTTCAGGTTCCACGGTGAGAAAATCACTGAGCTATTACCAGGTGAGGTCGCGGTGAACGTTAAGCTCGCGGAGTATCTGGGACTGAATGAAGGAGACGATATAATGATCAGGTTTGACAATATAACCGATATACCTGCCGATGCCCCGTTTGCTCCCGAAAAGGGTCCTGGAACATCGATGGTCCTGAAAGCGGCAAAGATACTCTCCCCTGCCCAGGCCGGCAATTTCTCGCTGGCGATAAGTCAGATAACACCCCTGAACATATTTGTTAACAGAACTGACATAATCACAGAGGATGGAGAGCCTCCTTCAGTGAACCGTCTGTTGATAGCCGAAGATCCGGGTATCTCGGTTGGTGATATACACAATGCACTCAGAAGTGTACTGACACCCGAAGACATAGGGCTGGCTATCAGGTTTTCGGACCGAACCGGAAGCCATGAGATCATATCTTCCAGGATCTTCCTCGACGAATCGGTAACAGATCAGATCAGACGTCTTCTGCCCTCGGCTGAGCCTGTTATAACATATATGGGCAACCGTTTCATATCGGGCGGCAGATCGACTCCCTATTCATTTATTTCCGGGGTACCTGTTTCCCTTTTTCCAGGGATACCAGGAGGCAACTCCATCGTGGTAAACGAGTGGCTGGCAGAAGATCTGGATCTGTCTGAAGGCGACAGCATTGAAGTAAGATGGTATTCACCTGATATTGCCAACAGGCTCACAGAACAGTCGGGCAGGTTCCTGGTTGCCGGAGTGGCCCGCATGGACGGCCTTGAGTCTGATCCGTTGCTCATGCCCGAATTTCCCGGGATATCGGGAAGCGAATCATGTTCGGACTGGGATGCGGGAGTGCCGATAGACCTGAAACTTATAAGACAGAAGGATGAGGAATACTGGAACAGATACAAAGGGACCCCAAAAGCACTTATAAGCTATGAAACGGGAAAAGCCCTCTGGGGAAGCAACTATGGCCCCGCAACTTCACTCAGGTTTCCTCCGGAGGTCACTGAAGCAGACATCAGGTCAGCGCTTAAAGGTTCCCTCGACCCGACCCGGACGGGTTTTACCATTACCGACCGCAAGGCTGAAATGATCAGGGCTGCCAGTCAGGGCACTGATTTCAGCACACTGTTTCTGAGCCTCGGCTTTTTTATAATATTATCCTCGGTTATACTTCTTGTACTGGTTATTTCGACTTACCTCGATGCACGGAAAGCACAAATAAGAACCCTGTTTGCCCTGGGGTTTACCGACCGGCTCATAGCAAAAATGCTGGTCCTTGAAGCCGTAATAATAGCATTTGCAGGTGCATTGGCAGGCCTTGCGGCAGGGTGGCTGTTCAATATTGCCGTAATAAGAGCCCTCAATTCAGTCTGGTCGGGTGCCGTACAGACTGACACACTTGTTGCGGGAATGGCGTTTTACCCGGTTTTAACGGGATTTACCGCCACCATGGTCTTTACCCTTGTCATCATATCATTAAGGACCCGAAGCTTCCTGAAAGGCTTTAAAAAGGCTGAAACCGGCGTTCACATGGGGTCTTCCCGGGTACTGAACATTTTTTTTCTTATCGGCTGCGCAATATCTGCCCTCATCTTTTTCGTTGTTTCACTGGCTTATGATGAACTGGCAACAGCTTTTTCCTTTGCTGCAGGGGCAATGTTATTCATCACACTGGTTCTCCTGTTCCGTCATATTGTTCTCAAAAGGCCGGTAATTGGAGCCACTGGGTCGGGCAGAAGCATGAACGTCTTGACAGCACTCTATAATTCATTCAATCCTTCTCATGCAGTAATGCCTCTTATATTCATCGGGGCAGGCATATTCGCAATAATGATCACAGGCATCAACAAGATGAGCATAAGCGACAGGATGCTCGAGCCATCAGGAGGGACAGGCGGTTATCTGCTCTGGAGTGAGCTTGCCGTACCGGTCCTGGGAGACCTTAACAGCAGTGCAGGCAGGAGAGAGTTCGGGCTTGACGACGAAGATCTGAGTGGGTTGTTGTTTGTGCATGCTCGGAGGTCGCAGGGAGATGATGCCAGCTGTCTGAATCTCAATAACGTGGCAGCCCCTCCCCTGCTAGGGATTGATGCCGGGTCGTTTATTGATAAGGGAGCATTCTCTTTTGCGACAAGGATGAAAGGCACCGGCAGGAGGAATCCATGGGAGATGCTCGACACTCCTGCAGGAGATAACGTAATATACGGAATTGCAGATCAGACTGTTATGCAATGGGGCCTGAAGATCAGGACAGGAGACACCCTTGTGATAAGGGCTGAAAACGGAGAACCCTTGAGCATAGTAATCGCCGCAGGTCTGAAGTCATCTGTTTTTCAGGGGTACATTATCACCGGATTCAGGGATTTCAACAGGTTTTTCCCTTCCGTATCGGGGAGCCAGATACTCCTTGCAGACGGAGATCCTGAGCTGGCAGGAACGTACATGGAGGTGCTTGAATCGCGGTTCATTAATTACGGAATCCGTACAGAGACAACCGCAGAACGGCTCTCTTCATTCTTTGGAGTTAATAATACCTATCTCACCGTTTTCTCGATTCTAGGCAGCATAGGGATGGTACTCGGCATTGCGGGTCTTGGTTTTGTAATGCTTCGCAACTACAGCCGGCGCAGGCAGGAGTTTGCCCTTCTGATGGCAGCGGGCTACACTGCCCGCAGGATAAGGAGAATGATAATAAATGACCAGGTGCGGATACTTACCGGAGGAATCATTACCGGTGCAGTACCGGCACTGATAGCCACGCTTCCGTCACTCAGGTCAGGTACGGACATTCCGTTAACCCTGTTTCTCGTAATGGTTATTTCTATATTCAGCGTCGGGTTTGCTTCCCTTCTTCTTGCTGTCCGCAGGATTGAGGCAGGTTCGCTGATAAGTGCGCTGAGAAAAGAGTGACGGCGCGCGCAGACTATTTCTTCCCCACCGCAATCAGCTGGTTCTGGGTTCTGAAGAAAATCATGCCATCGGTGATGGCAGGCGCAGTCATACAGATTTCATTAAGAGGTATCTCGGCAAGAATTTCGAACCTGTCGCCATCGCGGATTATATATACTGTTCCTTCCTCGTCGACGATATAGATCCTTCCGTCGGATGCAACCGGGGAGGCTACAAAGCTTTTTGTATTGCCCAGCTTGCCGTTATAGATTTCCTTCCCCGTCAAGGGATCGAGGCAGTTCACCATGCCGTTCCAGTTAACATTGTAGAGACGGTTCCGGTACAGAAGAAGTGTATGCATATAGGAACCACCCCTGGGGATGTACCATGCAACGCCAGCGTTGGTTGTTTCATCTTCCCTGAGTGTAATATCACCGGTCGCACCTGTTCTGACAGCCATTATCGGGGAACTGCGGCCGTGTGCACTGTTGAAATAAACAAGTCCGTCGCCGACTATCGGGGTCGGTATCTGAATATCCCCTCCTCCCGACATTCTCCATTTCTCCTCACCGGTCAGGAAATCATAGCCTCCCCTGTGTTTATATCCGTTTAAGGCCACGCAGGTCCTGCCGCCGTGTGTATAGATATTGGGTGTGCACCACCCGGGGTATTCATCCCTCTCCTTCTTCCAGAGCTCTTTTCCGGTCCTGACATCGTAGGCTGCCACAAAAGAGTTTTCGAGCACATCGCATTGGATTATCACCGAACCCTGGTGTATAACCGGAGAGCTTGCGAACTCCCACTCCGCCTTCTCCATCGAAAAAAAGACCGATTTGAGAACTCCAAAATCTTTCTGCCACTGCAACTTCCCGTTCATGTCGTAGCAATAGAGCCCTTCGGAGCCAAAAAATGCCACAACATAATTACCGTCGGTTGCAACAGTTGAATTGGCGTGAGTCGATTTTGGATGACGTTTTACTTTAGGTACACCCTTGTATGATGTTCTTTCCCAGATGATTTTACCAGTGTTCTTATCAATACAGAAGAGTTTCCATTCGTGGACTGAAGCGTCCTCAACCGGTGCGACATCGCCATATATACCAGGCTTGAATCCTTCCCTGTCTGACTCACTTACAGCCGTAGTAATGAACAGTTTATCACCCCAAATTACAGGACTGGAGATCCCTAGTCCGGGTATTGGGGTCTTCCACCGGATATTCATATTCTTCCTCAGGTCGAAGCTTTCCGGCAGGCCAGCGTTGTCGAGCACTCCCGAGGCCATGTAACCGCGGTAACCGGGCCACTGGCGCTGATGGTTCACCTGGCCGCGGACTGAGGCAGCGGCAAGGATCAGCAGGATCAGCAGGATGATGGGTCTGATTGATGATTTCATATTTTGTGGTTTACTGGGTACTGGGTGCTGGGTACTGGCTTTGTCCACCGTAGCCTTGCTCTGCAAACCGTAGCCATGCGGAGGTTGGGCGAAGGTGGAGTGCCGGGTATCTAGAATTTGAGGTTATAATTAAGGCCGATGATATGGATGTCGGCTATTTTGGGAAGGAAATCGCGTTCGTACATATATTCGGCTTCTATTGCATGGGTTTTATTGAACTTGTATTCAATGCCGGCAGTAAGCCTGTTCTTTCCTATAACCCTCTCCTTGTCGGAGAAGACAGGCATGAAGGTCTCGAACTCCAGGTATGGATCTATCGGGAATGAGCGGGTACGGTAAACTGTGATGAATTTGAGTCTTACCTGGTGGCGGGGCAATATATATGTATCGCTTTTATGATATGTCCTCCGTTCCTCCTGGAATCTAAGCCTGCCTCTAAGGGTGAATCTGCCGGGTTCAAATTTAACTTTTGCGTCGGCGAACCATTTATGCCGAAGATGGTATTCGGTATCTTTCTCAATACTGTTTGCCAGCCTGTATGTTCCTGAGAATGAAACTATTTTTGTTAATTTATAGGTCAGGCCGGCTTGAATGAATGCCTGTTCGATCTCTGAAGCACGGTTAAAGGTTCTCATTTCAACCGAACCATCCAGCTCCAGTTTCTTTGTGATATTATACTCGGCATTTAACGAGAGCCATACTCCAAGATCCTTCTCCTGTGAGAAGACAGCGACCGGGGCCAGAAGTAACAATATTATCAGCAGTTTTCCTCTAATCATCGTCGTTGTCGCTTTCGTTGTTATCAGTATGCAGATCCTGAGTGCCTTCCGGGTCGGGTGTCACGTAATAAATCATTAACTCGCACGTATTCCTGAAGTAGTCGATCTTGCCCGTTTCAATCCTGTTGATCCGGGTGATCCCGGTCCTCTCCTTTACATCCTTCATCAGTTCATCATATTTTTCGGGTTTGACAAGGTCGGTCCGTTCATAAATGATTCTTTTCGACGACTCGTGCTTTAAAAGCCATACTCTTTCAAGCCCGAAGGTTATGGCTATGATGGCAATGTTTGAAAAAAGCACTTCGGCAATGCTTGATTTTGAGTTCGCCAGGGCATTTATAACCGATATCCCTATGATAATGAAAAGATAAGTCATTTCCTTAATCGGAATCTGGCTGGTCCTGTAGCGTATAATCCCGAATATGGCGAACAGCCCTAGTGCAAAGCCAATCTGCAGGGTAACGCTCTCGAGCATATAGCAGAGAAGGAACACTATTGTTGCGATAAGGATATATGTAAACAGGTAATCTTTCCGCCGGGTGGCAGGATAATAGAGCACCCTCACAAGGATGAGCACAACAGTGGTGTTGAGAATGAATCTCCACAGGAGTTCCAGAAAACCGGCGGGATTGATCAGATCCGAAATAAATGGAAGAACCGCATTAAATGCGGTCTGAGTCTGAGGATTCATATATTTTAATTAAAGTCATACTTGAATAAACGCCGGTATTTCACTGTTATTTTGTTTTTTGCGGAGCTATTTCGGTAAGACCGAGATTAAGCTCCGGCACAACTGACGGTTCCATTCCTTTAAGAACTGCCAGGGCAGCGCCCAGCGCTGTCGAGTTGCTTATTTCAGAGGTAAACACCTTTTTACCGGTGAACGTTCCGGCCAGCAACCGGAGGAAGATCTGATTGTTTGAGAACCCGCCCGTTACGAAGATGTTCTCAGTCTCATCGTCGGAAGGAATGATAAGCTTGAGGGTTTCGACGGTCAGGTCCACCAGTTCTATCATCAGCTGGTGGTATGCTTCGTCGAATGATCTGAAATCGAAGAGATCTATTCTCTCCCTGAATTCCCTCGAACCAGGACCGCTTTCGAAAAATGCCCTTTTGTCGCCTGTATATTTCTTTTTCAGTATCTCAATCAGCTCAGGGTCAAATTTTACCTTCCTGTAGAAATCCGCAGTTGTCCTGAAGTGGTTATTAATCATTTCGACAGCCTTTTCATGCATATTTCCAAGGAAAAGGCGCGACGATTTAACCGGCTGCCTGTTGATGCTCATGTAACAGAGGCAGTCCCTGTCGAGCTGTTCGGCGGTAAGTGTTTCGGAGTTGAAGGGATTCATGTTTATGCACCATGTTCCCGTGGAGATAAGCATGAACTTACCTGTTTTTCCTGTGAAATAAGGTGCCAGCGATGCTGAACTGTCGTGTATTCCCGGTCCTGCCATCACGGTTTTGTTTCCGGTCCTTACCGGCACGAGTTTCTCCACTGGCACCGGATCGGGCAGACTCAGCCCTTCATTGGCCACCCAGGGGTGATAGCACATATTGTCGAAGTCCCACAACGCCGTATGACAACCGATGGATGTATGCTCGGAGGTTATCTGTCCCGTTACCAGGTATGAAATGTACTGAGGAAGGTGGAGGATGTGTTTTACCTGCTGATAAATGGCTGGTTTTTCGGTCTTCAGCCAGAGTATCTGGATGCCAGAATTGAGCATGCCGAGTGCCGGTGAAGCTGTTCGTCTGCAGAATTCATCCTGTCCTCCATAGCGCCGGTACAGCCTCTCGGGTATTCTTTCGTCGATGGGTTTAAGGTAGTTGTATACAGGAGTTATTCTTTGCCCGCTGCTGTTCAGGCAGGCCAGAGTTGCGCCGTAGGTGGCAAAATTGACAGCCGTGAGCTCATGCCTGTCAGATGCGGCAAGCCTGAGCATCGTTTCTCCGATCCACTCTTCGATAAGCCCTATGTCGTCACATTCAAAGCCATCATCATCGGTTGTTAAGGCAAATTTCTCCTCCTCTTCTGAAACCAGTTTCAGGTTATGGTTGAAGACCAGCACTTTCTTGTTGGTCTTACCGATATCGAATATGGCGATGGTTTTTTCCTTCATAATTTTTTTTTGCCGGGTGCGGACCGGTGGAGGCGTATCATAGGGGCATAGCATGCTATGCCCCTATGATGCCATTATTACCGTTTCAACAGAACATCATTTTCATATTTGACAATTTCATCAATATATTCCTTTCCGACAGGCACTTTATTGACCAGGCAGTAATAATCCCATACTGCTCCGAATGGTAATGTCTTAAGCAACTCGAGCAGGGCAAGCCTCTCGAAATTTTTTCCTTTCTCCTCGTACTCAACCAGTGTTTTGAACGGTTCGAGGAGGGCGCACATGAAAGCGATCTGTGCTGACCTGGTGCCGGTAACGTAAGCACCTATCCGGTTGAGGCTTGCGTCGAAGAAGTCGAGGCCGATATTGACTCTGCCAATCGCTCTGGCGCGGACTATCTCCTGTGCGATAAGCATCAGTTCATCGTTCAGGGTGACCACATGGTCGCTGTCCCAGCGCACACCCCTGGTTATATGGAGGAGGATCTCGTCGATATAGAGCAGAATGGAGGAAATCTTGTCCCCAACCTGTTCCGTGGGATGGAAGTGTCCGTTATCGAGGGTTATCATGGTATTGTTTTTCACTGCGTAGCCCATGTAGAAATCATGCGAGCCAACTACCATCGATTCCGATCCTATGCCGAAGAGCTTGCTTTCAATCGAATCCTTAAGGTATTTCTTGGGGTAGCTGACCGAGAATATCTCATCGAGCGATTTTTTCAGTAGCTTTCTGAGTGTGTACCTGTCGACGGGTGTGTCTTTCGAGCCGTCGGGTATCCAGAGATTATGAACGGAAGGTGTCCCGAGCTGTTTACCCATTTCGGCTGCTATTGCCCGGCATCTTTTTGTATGCTCAACCCAGAACTTCCTGATCTTAGGGTTTTTGCTTGAAAGTGTGTAGCCGTCGTCCGCATATGGATGGGAGAAGCAGGTGCAGTTGAAGTCGAGGCCTGTATTCCTTTCCTTCGCCCAGTCGATCCATCCCTGGTAATGTTTCACCTCTATCTGGTCGCGGTCGACGTGTTTCCCCCCGAATTCCCCGTAAATGGCGTGCAGGTTCAGTCTCTGCTTACCCGGGAGAAGCGACATCACCTTATCGAGGTCAGCTCTCATCTGCTGAATTGTGCGGGCCTTGCCAGGGAAGTTACCCGTAGCCTGGATGCCGCCGCCGCCCAGCTCTGCTCCTTCCCTCTCGAATCCACCGACATCGTCGGTCTGCCAGCAGTGGAGACTGATTACGATATTATCCATTTCGGCAAGAACCCTGTCGGTGTCGATACCCAGCTCAGCATATTGCTCTTTTGCAAGCTGATATGATTTCCTGATAAAGTCTGTTTTCATAAATCTTTTTTATTGGTTTATCTTTCCAGCGGCCTGCTCTTTCTTACTGTTTGTTCCCCTTCGCGGGGAAAATTACCTCAAAGACCGGGCCGAATTCTATTCCATATGGAAAAGTTGTTCGAGGGGTGTTGTGACCGGCGAATTATCGGGGTTTGTTTCCATTATGTCGGCCATAAATTTCCACCATCTCTGCACTATCTCCGTTGAACCGAGGTCCTGTGACGAGCTTTCCCCGGTCTGCTCCTGGTATGCAAAAAGAATATTGGTCTCCTCATCCAGGAAGATCGAATAATTGCCTATTCCCTCATTCCTGAGCAAGGCAGCCAGTTCGGGCCAGATCTCACTGTGCCGCTTCCGGTATTCTTCCCTGAATCCGGGAAGCAGTTTCATTTTAAAACCAAATCTTTTCATGTAAATTGTGTTTATCCCAGTTTTACAATAAATGTGGAAAGGATCAGCACCGCTATTCCGATAATCAGAACATACATAGTTTTCCTTCCGGCTCCCTTCCATTCCTTCAGGATGATGCCCCAAATATTGCTTATTGCAATGTTAAGGGCCATAAGGATGCTCCAGCCGAAGACGGCCATTCCCGCAGGAAGCTTGCTCGAACCCATACCGAAGAAGTGAAACTGAAGGAACCAGAGAAATCCTGCCAGGAAAGTGAAGAAGAGATTGTTCAGGAAAAGTGATCCTGAACCTGACAGGTAATCGGTGTAGGTTTTATTCTTTATGTTAAGGAACACGCAATAGACAAGATTGGTAACAAATCCTCCCAGCAGAATAAAAATCAGTGAAGGGTTTTTCTGGAACAGTGGATTTGTTCCATGCTCAAGTGCAACATTTTCAATTGGTTTTCCGGCTTCGAACCCGAAATTGAAGCAGGCGCTCATAACACCGGCAAAAATGGCGATCAATATTCCTTTTTTGAGTGCGACCTCCTTTACCGCTGCCTTTTTCTCCTCTTCCGACATGTTTCTGCTCTTAAGAGCTCCGGCGTAACCGATTACCGCGATCCCGGCAACTGTTATTGCCACTCCTGTAATTGTAAGTATCCCTGCTGTAGAACCAAACAGATTCTCACCGGCTACGATGGGTGGTATGAGTGTCCCGAAGGCTGCACAGAGTCCCAGGGCTATGCTTTGCCCGAGCGCAACACCCAGGTAGCGGATGCTCAGGCCAAAGGTGAGTCCTCCGAATCCCCAAAGCATGCCAAAGAATGCTGCCATAAGCTTGGCAGAGGAAGGAGACTCCTTTATTATGGGTATCAGCTCTCCCTGCGGAACGAAGATCAATGCGAACAGCCATGGAGCCACTATCCAGGCTGCCACTCCCTGGCTTATCCAGTAAGATTCCCATGCCCACGATTTCACTTTTTTAAATGGCACATAAAAGCTTGCGGCACCAATACTGCCAAGTGCGATGAGGAGGATTCCAGCTATCGGATTCATTGATATTAATTTGTTTTTGAAGATGAACCGCAATTTATAAACTTTACGGCTTGGATTTGAAGTTTCCGCCATTTTTTTATTCCATTATTTTGCTTTATCTTGATCGTGAAAACCAAAACCTCAAAAACCATGAAATCAACCGGACTAACTATTGTACTGTTAAGTATTTTATTATCAGCTTATTCCCAAAACCTAACCGTAGGTAACCTTACGGTGGAGCACATGAAGAATCCGCTCGGGATTGATGCGGCTCAACCCAGGTTTTCGTGGAAGATAACCGGTACGGGAGGCAGTATTATGCAGACCGCATGGTCGGTGAGAGTGGCTTCCGATCCCGGATTTGCAGCAAGAAGCATAGTGTGGGAGTCGGGAAGGGTGAATTCTGACGAATCGGTACTGAATGAGTACAGGGGTCCCGGTCTGAAGCCAGGACAGAGATATTACTGGCAGGTAAGGGTATGGGACAATAAAGGCCGCACATCGAGATGGAGTGAAACTGCCTGGTGGGAGACCGGACTGATGGATGTGTCGGGGTGGAAAGCAAAATGGATTGAGCTGGAGGGAGATACGTTAAGGTATTCGCCCTCGCCCCATTTCAGAAAGGAGTTCCCGATAGCCAAACCGGTTGCCAGTGCCAGGGTTTATGTCACTTCCCATGGACTCTATGAATTGCATATAAATGGCAGGAAGGTTGGCGATCAGGTCTTTACTCCCGGCTGGACCTCCTATGGTAAAAGGCTTCAGTACCAGGTATATGATGTAACATCCATGCTCACCAGGGGCAGTAATGCCGTAGGTGCCGTACTGGGCGACGGGTGGTACAGAGGTACTCTTGCGTGGGGAAATAACTGGGCAGTTTACGGTAAAAGACTGGGATTACTCATGCAGATGAGGATCACCCATACTGACGGAACGGAAACAATGATAGTTACCGACGATACATGGAAAGGATTCAATGACGGCGCAATAAGGATGAATGATCTCTATAACGGTGAGATCTACGATGCCGGAAGGAGGCTTACGGGATGGAGCCTGCCGGGCTACAGCGATGGAAACTGGTTAAAGGTGCGGACCGGCACCTACGGCATGGGTAACGTTATAGCTTCTGAAGGATCGCCTGTCCGCAAAATTCAGGAGATAAAGCCTGTAAAAATATTCCGGACGCCAAAGGGTGATCTCGTGGCCGATATGGGCCAGAATATGGTAGGCTGGATAAGGCTTAAAGTCAGCGGGCCGAAAGGAACAGTTGTAACCCTTCATCATGCCGAGGTTATGGACAAGTACGGCGAGTTCTATACGGAGAACCTGCGGCGGGCCAAATGCGAGCTGATCTATACGCTTGCAGGATCGGGAGATGAGATTTATGAGCCCCGGTTTACTTTTATGGGTTTCAGGTTTGTAAGGGTAGTGGGTTTTCCCGGCGAGCTTACGGCCGATAACCTGACAGGAGTTGTTATTCACTCCGATATGGATCAGTCGGGCAGCTATGAGAGCTCGAACCAGCTTATCAATCAGTTGCAGCACAACATCGTATGGGGTCAGAAGGGCAATTTCCTTGATGTTCCGACCGATTGTCCGCAGAGGGATGAGCGCCTCGGATGGACAGGAGATGCCCAGGCTTTCTGCAGAACGGCAGCTTTCAACTATAATGTTGCTCCGTTCTTCACGAAATGGCTAAAGGATGTAACGGCTGATCAGAAGTCCGGCGGCGAAGTGCCCGATGTTATCCCGGATGTGCTTAACAGGCAGGATGCAACTACTGCGGCACCTTCCGCAGGATGGGGAGATGTGGCCGTTATAGCCCCATGGACCCTGTACCAGGTATACGGTGACAAAAGACTTCTCGAGACGCAGTATCCGGGAATGAAAGCCTGGGTTGAATATATAAGGAAAAGAGCGGGTGATTCATATCAGTGGAAAGGAGGAAGCAAGTATGGAGACTGGCTCTTCTATCATCCGCCGGTGAACAGTCATACTGCTGCTGACGGATACACCGAGCCCGATTTCATTGCAACGGCATTCTACGCCTACTCGTCGAAGCTGCTGGCTCTTGCAGCCAGGGAGCTGGGCAGGACGGAGGATGAGAAAACATACTCCGATATATACAACAGGATCAAAAAAGTATTCAATCACGAATATGTGACTCCGGCCGGAAGGGTTGGAACAGGATCCCAGACCTCCTATGTCCTGGCTCTGATGTTTGACCTTCTCCCCGAGTCGCTGAGAGGCAGCGCCGTAAAGTTCCTGGTAGATGATATCAGAAGCCGCAAGAACCATCTTTCGACAGGTTTCCTTGGCACCCCCTTCCTGTGTCATATCCTCTCGGAGAACGGATATATTGATGTGGCGTATGATCTTCTGCTTCAGGAGACTTATCCGTCGTGGCTCTACCCGGTCAAGATGGGAGCCACCACCATCTGGGAGCGGTGGGACGGACAGAAGACCGACAGCACATTCCAGGATGCAGGGATGAATTCCTTCAATCATTATGCCTATGGGGCCATCGGCGACTGGATATACAGGGTCTCTGCAGGGATCGAGACACTGAAGCCCGGTTACAGGCATCTGCTTATCCAGCCAAACCCGACGGAAAAACTGGATTATTCGAGGGCTTCATTTGAGAGTTCATACGGAACGGTTGCTTCAGGCTGGGAAAGAAAGGACGGAAAGGTTCTGGTCAGGATTAAGATACCGGCCAATACGGTGGCCACCATAAAGCTTCCTGCCAGGGAGGTTTCAGGTGTTACCGAGGGCGGAAGGAGCCTTTCGATGAATACCAGCCTGTCCGAGGCGAGGATCGAGAACGGCAAAGTGACCATTGAAGCGGGATCAGGAGACTATCTGTTCGAATTCGCCGAATAGGCTTCCGGATAATACCAGATGGAATTTTTCCAGAATCACCCGGGAGAACTGGCGGCTCTTATGACTGCCGTATTCTGGACTATCACTGCATTGTCCTTTGAATCGGCCGCCAACAGGATAGGTTCACTATCCCTCAACATTATAAGGCTTGTAATTGGTTTTGCGTTCCTGAGCCTGTTCACGCTAATCAGGCGCGGTGCGCTTCTGCCTTTGGACGCCTCGGCGGAAAACTGGCTGTGGCTCATACTTTCAGGTCTCGTGGGTTTTGTCTTCGGCGATCTCTTTCTTTTCAAATCCTACACGGTTATCGGATCCCGCTTTTCGATGCTGATCATGACACTTGTACCTCCCATAACTGCGCTTTTCAGTTTCATCATGATCGGGGAAAGGCTCGCATTCCGTCATTTTTTAGGAATGACAGTCACTTTTTCAGGGATTGCCATTGCCATCTTCAGCAGGCAGGAAAAGAGTGTGAGGATTTCCCTCAAACTGGCACCCAGGGGGATACTTTTTGCCCTGGGAGGTGCTGTCGGGCAGGCTCTGGGGCTGGTTTTGAGCAAGCTTGGCATGAAGGATTACGACCCGTTTGCCGCCACTCAGATAAGGATAATTGCAGGGATAGCCGGTTTTTCACTTCTGGCCGCGGGAATGTCGAGATGGAAAGCGGTAATAAAGGCACTAAGCGACAGAAAAGGGATGAAGGCTACCACACTGGGGGCATTCTTCGGACCCTTTCTCGGGGTTTCCTTCTCCCTGGTTGCTGTAAAGCACACGCAGGCAGGCATAGCGTCGACAATCATGGCCCTGGTGCCGGTATTCATACTTGTCCCGGCCATACTGTTGTACAAACAGAGAGTCACAATCTGGGAAGTAACAGGGGCGGTTATCGGTGTTGCAGGAACGGCACTGTTCTTTGTATAGCGCAGAGCACAGAGCACAGAGCACAGAGCACAGGGCACCAGTACCGATTACGGATTACTGATTACCCGGTCAGACTGTCTTCAGTTTCCATTTGCCGCGGCGGAAGACAATCCAGGCGGTAATTGTCATGATGGTTTCTGCGATGACTATGGCGGTAAACACTCCCTGTTCATTCATGCCTGAATGGATAGCCAGGACCCAAGCCAGTGGTATTTCGAGGACCCAGAATGCGAAGATGTTGATCTTAAGGGGAGTAAAAGTATCTCCCGCCCCGTTGAATGAATTGACAAGCACCATTCCGAAGCCGTAGGCAATGAAGCCTATGCTGATAATCCTGAGACAAGATATTCCCGCCTCCACCACTGCCGGTTCCTGGATAAAGAACCGGATGAAAGTTGAAGGGAAGGTAACGAGAATGCCCCCGATAATACCAAGCAGGATCATATTGACCCAACCGGTTACCATCACTGATTTTTCGGCCCTTTCCGGTTTTCGGGCCCCCAGGTTCTGGCCAACCAGTGTCGATGCGGCATTGGCTATTCCCCACGACGGAAGCATCACAAAGCTTATTATGCGAAGGCCGATGGTATAGCCGGCAACTATCTCACTTCCAAATACTGAGATTATCCTTACAAGAGCGATCCAGCTGGTGGTGCCGATAAGATTCTGCCCTATGGTACCCAGCGAAAGTCTCAGCAACCGCCCGATAATTCTGAAGTTTATTCCGAAATGCCGGAGAGATATCCGTATACGGGTCTTGCCGAAGAAAAGCAGCCAGAACTGGTAGAGCACTGCCAGTCCCCGTCCTGTCACAGTGGCGATTGCCGCTCCCTTTATGCCCAGCTCCGGGAACGGGCCGATTCCGAAAATAAGGCAGGGGTCAAGAATTATATTAAGAATATTCCCCACCCAGAGAATGCGCATAGCAACGGCAGCATCTCCTGCGCTCCTGAATACGGCATTTATAATGAAGAGCAGCATTATGACAGTGTTGCTGCCCAGCATTATGGCGGCATACGATGAGTAGCGTTCGATGATTTCCCCCGAAGCGCCCATAAGGTGAAGGAGGTCGCTGGCAAAAATGGCGCCGGGTATTGCAATAAGGAGAGAGACTGCAATGCCTGTAAGAATAGCCTGAACGGCAGTGAATGATGCCTTATCGGGGTTCTTCTCCCCTATCCTCCTCGATACCATGGAGGTAGTTGCGGTGGCCAGACCCACTGAAATGGCATATACGATAAAGACAAGTGATTCGGACAATCCCACGGTGGCAACTGCATCTGCTCCGAGCTTTGAAACGAAGTAAATATCAACGATGACAAAGACTGACTCCATGATCATTTCAAGGACCGCGGGGATGGAGAGCAGCAGGATCGCCCTGCTCAGTCTTCCCTCTGTGAAATCCTGTTCGGTACCCGAAATGGCCTCACCGATATCGCTGAAAAGTGATTTTAATTTTGCCTTGCTGATGATATTTCTGACGTCCGGACACATTAAAAAGACACAAGATTACGTTTTTTAACGACTCATTGTTCAGATTTGAAGAAAAATCTGATAAAAAGGATGGTGAAAAAAGGATCCTGTTATCTGATAAATTGACATTATAAATCACTGTACAACAGAGATATGTATAAAAAGGATCTATTATGGTAAAAGCGTGTGTTGATAAAAAAAGAAAGGTGTTAAAATATTTAAGGTCCGGCAGGTACATTGTATTCACTTAATATATATTTTCGTCCCAATTTTTTAGAAACTTTTTATTAATTAAAAACAGACAAAATTTAAAAA
>CAYRQY010000017.1:0-19961 GCA_964426435.1 uncultured Rikenellaceae bacterium
CGACCAGGCAATGGCTCCTTCCTCATAGAAATATCTGCTTATGATCTCATCTTCGAGCAGTTCGGTAATTTCATCCCTGAAGAGCGCCAGGTCATGGTCGAGGCTGTGGGAGATCTGTGTCTGAAGCAGGGTAAAGAGATCTTTATGGATATCGTAGTATTTTTCCCTTCTGGCAGTGGCCACGAGTTCCCTGAGGGACGACTCGGTGAGCGTCTCATAGGTGAATGAACGCTTCAGCAGGAAATTCCTGAAATCGTCGTAATCCTTGTCGGTAAACCGGAAATCCTCAGGGGATTTAATATCCTGATTTGACCAGTAGTAAATGGTTGCAAAGTCAAATATCAGGTTGCTGAGGAAAAGCTCTGAGGCAATCTGGCTAAGCTGGTCGGGAACACTCTGGATGTCGGGTGTGATCCCGCCTCCGTCCTTCACTATACGGCCGTTCCTGGTCCTGAATTCCGATATCAGCGAATCGGGTATAAACCCGACACTTCCATCCTCGTTCTGGTGGGAGAAATCGACCGCCTGTATGCATCGTCCGCTCGGAATGTAGTACTTTGCCGTAGTAACCTTCAGCTGGGTATTGTAACTGAGGGGACGGGTAATCTGCACCAGCCCCTTACCGAACGATCTCTGCCCGACAACAATCCCCCTGTCGAGATCCTGGATGGCTCCCGCAACTATTTCAGCGGCCGAGGCAGATGCCCTGTTGATAATCACTGCAAGCGGTATCTTCTCATCAACCGGAGCCCTTGTGGTCCTGAACACTTCGTCAAACTGGCGAACCTTTCCCTTTGTTGAAACAACCTCATTTCCCGGAGGAACGAACAGGTTTACGATGTCGACCGCTTCAGTAAGAAGACCTCCCGGATTGCCCCTCAGATCGAGTATAATCTGCCTGGGACCGGCTGATTTTAGATTGACAAGGGCCTTCCTTACGTCTTCAACACAATTTTGGGTGAAGTTTGTAAACCGGATGTAGCCAGTCTCCCCGTCAATCATCCCGTACCATGGGACCGGAGGTATGCCAATCCGTTCCCTCCTGACAGTGAAGTCAGTGTCAACACCGTTTCGCTCGACTGTGATCGTAATGGTTGTGCCGGGATTACCTTTCAGTTTGTCACTCACTTCACTGGTGCTCATACCCTTAAGCGAAACACCGTCGACTTTCTTGATAAGATCGCCAGCCTTTATGCCTGCAATATCGGCCGGGAATCCCTTGTAAACCACCGATATTACTGCATAATCACCTGTGCCTCTGATAAGCGAACCGACGCCGCCATATTTCCCGGTGGTCATAAAGCTGAAATCATCCGCTTCCGATTCTGAATAGTAAACAGTATATGGATCAAGGCTTCTGAGCATGTTATCGATGCCGGTCTTTACGATCTTGTCGGGATCTATTTCATCAACGTAAAATGTGTTGAGTTCCCTGAACAGAGAAAAGAAGATATCGAGGTTTCTTGCTATCCTGAAATCCCGGGATTCCTGCCTGAAGAAGAATGAGAAACTGACGCCTGCTGCGAGGAAAACGGCTATGATTATCGTAATCCGGAACCTTTTTATCTTTTTCATTTTAAATGGATTTTCTTAATGAACGGCGAAAATAGAAAGAAATTTCCGGAAGCGACCTGGTAAAGAAACATTTAAAGTAACTTTAACATTTACCGGCCTTGTCCCTTATCCTGGCAATAAGGCGGTCGCGGATTTCAATAACCGATTTTTCAGTCTGATTGTAATCAGGAACCTCATTCCCCCTGTAGATCAGAAGCAATGCTATCCGGACATTTATCTGCAGCAGTAATTCATAAAGCACATGCTTTTTCTTCCTGTATGCTTCCCTTATCCTTCTTTTTATCAGATTCCTTTTTACGGCACTCCTGAATCTTTTCTTCGGAACACTCAGGGCAATCTGCACAGGGAAACGGGAGGCATCGGGTAATTCCAGCCATAAAACTTTGAAAGAGGCTGTATAGAAGGAGTTGCTTTCTGTAAAAAGCTTCGTGATTATCTTCCTGCTGCAGAGCCTTTCGCTTTTGCTGAAGCTGTTTCTGACCCTGAGCCTGAAACCTGACAAATTATTCCCGTCAGGCTCCGGCGATGGAAATTTTATCTGCAATTCCTGTTGTGCTCTTTGAGAAATTCATCAAGTGCCATTGTCATCGAAGGGGCATTCGGATTGGGAGCATTGATGTCGAGCCTGAGTCCTTCCTGCTGTACGGCACAGGCTGTGGTCGGACCGAAAGCAGCTATCTTGATGTCACCCTGGATGAAACCGGGGAAGTTCTCTTTTAAGGATTTTATTCCAATCGGGCTGTAAAAGACCAGCATATCATAGTCAAATTCCTTAACATCCTTGAAGCTCGAACTGATAGTCCTGTAAAGAGTGCCTATTGAATATCTGATATTGTTGCTTTCAAGAAGTTCCGGGATCTCTGCATTATGCGGTTCGGAAAGCGGAACGAAGTAGTAATCGTCTCGGTGCTTTATGATAACATCTATCAGGTCCTGGAATTTTGCCTTGCCGTGGAATATTTTGCGCTTCCTGTAAACTATGTATTTCTGGAGGTAAAATGCAACATTCTCGGTTATGCAGAAGTACTTCATTGTATCAGGAACCGTAATCCTCAGCTCATTGCAGATTCTGAAGAAATGATCGATCCCCGTCTTGCTGGTGAATATGACGGCTGAAAAATCAAGAATATTTATTTTCTGTTGTCTGAAATCCTTGCACGATACACCCTCAACCTGAATAAACGGTTTGAAATCAATCTTCACGTTATATTTCTTCGCCAGTTCATAATATGGGGATTTCGGATTCGGGGGTTCTGGCTGCGATACTAAAATCTTCCTAATTTTCAACTCCTTACAGTTTAAGTTTTACTTAATAAGTAATACTTCCCGTTTCAAGCAAGACCTTCAAAATATCTCAACAAGATCAAAACAGGCAGAATTTCCAGCGCACAAAGATACAAAATCAAATAGAAAATGGAAATATCCTGCTTCAGAAAACACCTCAGCAGCCTTGTGATCCTGAATATATAGATGATCGCTGTAAGGATCACACCGGTCATGAAAAAGGCGGGAGGAGAGAAAAACTCAGTGTAAAGGATAAGTATTACAAGCAGGAAAAGGATCAGGGAGCTGTAACGGTACGATCGGTAAACATTAAGGATATATTCATTAAAAAGATCTCTTTTTCCGCTGAGATTGCCGGTAATGGTGCAGACAATATGGCGGAGAGTTACGGAAACCACAACGGCTCCGAAGCAGATCAGCCAGAAGATGATGCCGGGTATTCCTTCCGGGATAAATTCATACCAGGCAGCAACACAGAAGAGAAAAAGACCGATAATGATGAATGATATCAGGTTAAGAAGCGTGGCCTGCCAGTTGAACAGAAGGCTCATGTCTCTCGATGCCGGATCGCTGATTCCCCTGAACAGGAAGAATCTTGTCAGTTCGGGCATCATGCTTTTTGATGTTGACTTCAGCAGAGAATAGAGATAAGCGCATACCAGTACAATACCAATGATCCAGTCTGAGTGAACCGGGCGATCCGGCAGCTCCTCACCTTCCCTGAGGTTTCTGATAAGAGCTGTAAAGGTTCGGTTGTAAATCTCGTTGTTCTGCCGGATAAACTGCTCCGGGAATCCCTTGTTGGTCCCGAAATCATCACTAAGAATGAACAGGCCGGAATCGTGAAATGTCACTGAGGCGACAGCGCCTCTGGAGCTGACGGATGTTGTGTCGGTATTTGCCGGTTCAGGCACCGCTAAGTCCTGCCGGGACCTTACGGTCCGGGGTGCCGCAAATGAGGAGGGATCTTTTTTCTGGTCAAGCCGCAGGAAGATCGAGTCGTTAAGAAGCTTAAGATTATCGACCCTGATAACCACTTTTGGTTTGAGGGTGTCCTGTACACTACTGCCCTGGATTATCATCTGCGGAAGTGATAAAAAGGCAAAAATAGTGATAAAAGAATGAAATAAAACCAGACACAATTGCGGCACAGAAATTAAAAGTAATCGGTGCAGGTTCCTGAAATTTCAGCAAGAATATTGTTTGCCAGCCGGCTCGCCCCTATCCTGAAAAGTTTGTTGGAGAGCCACTCTTCGCCCAGGCAATACTTAACTATCCTGAAGTATGTGACGGCATCTGAGGCCTGAACAATACCGCCTGCGGCCTTAAACCCCACCCTGATGCCTGTCTCGGAGTAAAAATCCGATATAGCCCTGCACATTACAAAAGCAGTTTCGGGCGTAGCTGAAACCGGTGTCTTGCCCGTGGAGGTTTTAATGAAATCAGCCCCTGCATCCATGGCTATCATCGATGCCTTGAAAATATTCTCGTTATTCCCAAGCAGTCCTGATTCGATTATTACTTTAAGATGCTTCTCGCCGATTGCCTCCTTGATTTCCCTTATCTCGTCGGCCACTGCCGTAAAATCATTGCCAAGAAAAGCACCCACCGAGATTACTACATCAACCTCGTCAGCTCCGGCTTCAATTGCCATTTTGCACTCGGCAAGCTTGATGCTCCTGAAGGTCTGCGACGAAGGAAAAGCACCGGCAACCGAAGCTATTTTAACATTCCTTGCCGTAAGCTTTTCCTTTACAACCGATACGAAGTTGGGATACACACATATTGCGGCAACATTGGGAATATGCGTAAACCGTCCGGAAAAACTGTTTACCTTTCCTGTGATATGCAGGATGTGCTGTTTATTGTCGGTGGTGTTGAGTGTTGTCAGGTCAATGGAGTTAAGGACTTTCATCAGCAGATGCTTGTCAATATTCTCCGGCACCCCGTTTTCCAACTTTTTAAGCTCCTTCCTGATCTCGCTTTCCGAAGGGCACTGTTTGATCAGTTTCTGATAAAGCTTTGTCATGCAATTGAATATTTTGTTTAACAGACACTAGTGTTCCTGAGAAAAAGAACGGTGTCAATATACATTTTTTTAGTTATCAAAATGATTTCTCCGGCAATTTAAAGTATCAGGCTTCTATTTTCATCACGGATTGATTAATCCGTTTACTTTGCGGTATTATTTCAAAGCTATCTGCATATGACTCCAAAACGGGCAATGATCCTTTATAAGACCAGGACAGGCATAACAAGGCAGCTTGCTGAAAACATCCGTGAGCATCTCGCCTCACACGGCATAGTAAGCGGCATAAAGCCGGTGGAGGATTACAGGGACAATGACACTGACGGCATTGATTATCTCTTTCTCGGGTGCTGGACTGCCGGCCTGATGGTGATTTTTCAGGGACCCGAGAGGCTCTGGATCGATTTTGCCAGGAGACTTCCCGACCTGAGCAAATCCACGGTGATTCTGTTTACAACCTATAAACTGCTTACGGGCACCATGTTTAAAAACATGCAGAAACATCTCAGGATCTCAGGGGAGAATAATCCCCTGCCTGTATTAAAGTCGAGGAACGGGCAACTGACAGATGAAGGCCGTGAAATCCTTGACAGGATAATAATGCTGTAACGTCTGGCAGACAGTACTCTATAGTACAGAAAATTTCCACACCAGCAGGGCGGTCACTATAACGAAACCCGCTGTGGCGATTCTGTGGAGCCAGAGAGAGGGTGTGGGGGCTTTTTCGAGGTTCAGCAGAATGCCCGAGAAAACCAGGAGGGCGAGAAAGAAAAGCCCGAAAATGACCGGAAGAATCACCGAAATCAATGCATCGTTATCTTTCAGCGGACTGAAAAGAAAGAGAACCAGTGCGGCAATAAGAAGGGCAGTTGCTGTTATATGAGCCGTAAAAAGACCTCTCAGGTAGGGCCTTCCGGTATTGTGCAGAACCCGCCCGACCGCAAGGATAAACAGCATCAGGCCTGAACTTAAAGCAATTTTCGCTGTAATACTCAGATGCATAATCAATGGTGATTTATAGGTTGTTGTTGAAATGCGGCTGCTAAATTACAACTATTGCGGGAGAAAATGGTTTGCATGCAATCACGGGTACAGATTTTTTCAATACATCCTGTCGAGGACGCCCAGCACCAGTTCATGAACGTTGCTGCGGTTCTCTATAGACGCGGTTATGCCGTACATTGCCGCACTCATGCCCTGCTTGCCGCTATCTTTCGAGCCTGTCACCTTCGAGGCAGTCAGGGATATTCTCCTGAACCATTTTTCCGGAAGCACCCTTGACATACCTTTTACAAACGAAACAAGAAAATGGGAAGAGGCACTGCTTATCTTCTTCTTTTTAACTGTGGCAACAGCCTTTTCCAGGGCAGAAAGAAAACTCTCCGCGTGGATTATGTTATGGTTTGCCACTGTCAGGTGAAGCGCATTCGGGAACTGTATCCTGTCGAGGAACCAGCCCTGTTGGGTCAGTGCGTCACCGATCTCAAAGATATCGGCTTCGGCTGAGGTAAAGGAAAAAATTGTAATATCGGGATTGCTTATCACATGCAAACCCGGAATGGCATTTATTCCAGCCTGCAATTTGCGGGATGCCTCCATCGCCATGCCTGCCATTTTAACGTAACCCTCACGACCAATATGGTTCATGATAGCCCAGGCCGAAGCAACGGGCCCCCCGCTCCTGGACCCCAGCAGCGATGGAGAGCCGTAAAGCCCTCCAGACCAGTCGGTATGGACAAAAAACTGGTATCTGCGCAGCGATCTGTCGGCATATATGATTACGGAAGCTCCCTTGGGAGAGTAACCATATTTATGAATATCAGCCGAAACCGAAGTAACACCCGGCACTCGGAAGTCAAAACGGGGCAGCCTGTAACCGGCCTCTTCCGCAAAAGGGATCAGCATACCTCCCATGCAGGCATCCACGTGGAAAGGGATATTATGCCTGATCGCAATCTCTCCGATCTCTTCTATCGGGTCTATAACCCCGTGCGGAAAACAGGGAGCGGACCCGGAAATAAGTATCGTATTCCGGGAGACCGCCTTCTCCATTGCACCGGTATCAGCCCGCTTATCCTGCCTTACCGGCGTCAGCAGGGCCTTTACTCCCAGATAATCTGCCGCTTTAAGGAAAGCAGGGTGGACCGATTCCGGTATCACCATTTCAGGGCTGGTAATTTCCGGGTGCAGAGCCCTTGCCCGGTCGCGTGCGCTTTTAACAGCCATCAGTATACTCTCCGTTCCGCCTGAAGTGAAAGTTCCGGCTGCAGCAGGACCGCCGTGCAATAAGTCTGTCATCATCTGAACGGTTTCATTCTCAAATCTTCTGAGCGATGAAAAGAGAGACGGATTAAGCGCATTTTCCGACCAGAACATCCGGTAGGCATCTTCTGCCACGCCTGCCGCATCGTCTCCGGGGTGATAGACATATCCGAAGATTTTACCTTCTCTCCAGGAAGCATCGGATCTCTTTATACTTTGCATCTCTGCCATCAGCAGGGAGGCCTCTGTTCCCGTCTCAGGGAAAGGTTTGCTGCAGGGTTTCATATTGAATATTCTTGATTTACGTTAACGACTGATAATTCATGTAATCACCCGGTTAAACACCCGGGTCTCATCTTTCCGGATTATTTATCCAAGTTACTAAAGGTTTTAATGCAAGTCAAATAATTCTTTAACCTGTTCCGCTTTTCAGAATACTTCACAATATGTTCTTGCCAACTGCCTATTCCGCCAGGTGGAATCTACGTTTCACTCCGACTGCCTATTCCGCCAGGCGGAATCTCCGTTTCACTCCGACTGCCTATTCCGCCATGGCGGAATCTCCGTTTCACTCCGACTGCCAACTTTTTTTGATTGCCAATTCACACTAAAATTGTTTTCTTTGTAAGGAACATTCTCTTATTTATTATCCGATGAAAAATAAAACCTTACTCTTTACTATTGCACTTGCAGTTGTAATGTGCTGTAATGCTGATGTTTATGCGCAAAGGAGAGCCGGGACGACTGCTGCCCCCGATCAGGCCAAAACCATCGTTCCTGTGATTGTTGACGGTGAAGCCCAGAAGATCCCTGCGTTTGAGAACCCCGACGACTGGATCAGACACGATTTATGGGTCGAAACGGAATTTGATTCAGACGGCGACGGGAAACCCGACAGGATGCATGTTGCAGTAACCCGCCCGAAACAGACAGAAACGGTGGGGATCAGACTTCCTGTTGTTTATGAGTCGAGCCCCTATTTTGCCGGCACAGGTTCAACCAGAAGGGAATACTTCTGGGATGTTCGTCACGAACTGAATGCAGTGCCACCACCGCGAAATGAGATGCCGGCTATTGAAAGGAGGGGTCAGAGGCCTGTCATCTCCAACTCCCAGACGAGGAACTGGATACCTTACGGATTCATAGTGGTTCACTCATCAGCTCCCGGCACAGGCTTATCCCAGGGATGTCCGACAATAGGAGGAGCCCCTGAGATACTGGCCCCCAAAGCCGTAATTGACTGGCTCAACGGCAGAGCAAAAGGATTTACGACACCCGATGGTTCCGAAGAGGTGAAAGCCTACTGGACCACAGGAAAGGTAGGCATGATTGGCACATCTTACAACGGAACCATACCTTTTGCAGCTGCAACAACAGGAGTTGCCGGACTGGAAGCCATAATACCTGTAGCACCAAACACCTCATATTACCATTACTACCGTTCCAACGGGCTTGTACGCAGTCCCGGAGGCTACCTCGGGGAGGATGCCGATGTCCTTTACGACTTTATACACTCAAACCCCGATAACCGCGATTACTGCAACTGCAACATCAGGGATACGGAGATGGCTGAAGGCATGGATCGCGTGACAGGTGACTATAATGATTTCTGGGCTATCCGCGACCTGATGAATTATATGAAGCCATTCAGGGCTGCAGTTCTGATGGCTCATGCCTTCAACGACTGGAATGTAATGCCCAGTCACAGTTACCGGTTTATTGAAGAGTTGAAGAAAATGGGCGTTCCCCTTCAGATCTATTACCACCAGGGGGGTCATGGAGGGGAGCCTCCCTTTAAAATCATGAACAGATGGTTCACCAGATATCTCTACGGTGTTCAGAACGGTGTTGAGAACGATCCGAAGGCATGGATAGTGCGCGAGAATGACGACAGACTCAATCCGACGCCCTACGACGATTTTCCGAATCCTTCGGCAAAGCCCCTTACATTCTACCTGGGTGCAGGAGCTCCCGCAGCCGGGTCTCTTACCCTGACAAAAAATCCGGGGCAGGGTAATGAGACACTTACCGACAATTTCTCGTTCAGCGGATCGGTACTGGCACAGGCCGAATGGACGGACCACAGGCTGCTTTATCTTACTCCCGTGCTTAAGGAGCCGCTCCATATTTCCGGCGTGCCAAAGATCACAGTAAGAGCTTCCAGCAGTAAACCTGCGGCTAACCTGTCGGTATGGCTGGTATCCCTTCCATGGTCGAACGCAAAGGATGCAAGGATCACCGATAATATCATTAACCGCGGCTGGGCCGACCTGCAGAACCATAAATCGCTTACTGAGAGTGCTCCCCTCAAGCCCGGCGAATTCTATGAAATGACTTTTGAACTGGAACCCGATGACCAGGTAATTCCGGCAGGTCAGCAGATAGGACTTATGATATTTTCGAGCGATCGCGAATTCACACTGTGGCCCGATCCGGGGACAAAGCTAACCATAGATCTCGACAGGACATTAATCACCATCCCTGTAACGGGAGGTAAGGTTAATTACTGATTTCGCGTTTTTTCAGCTTTCCGTTACGGGCCAGTGATGCAAATATGCCCAGGATGCAAAGCACCGAAAAGATGATGAAACCGGTACGCATACCGTTCAGGAATCCGGGGTAGGTTGAAGGTGTGATGGATTGTTGTCCGATATAAAGAGCCAGTATCATCATTGCTATGCCCATGCTGAGCATCTGACCCACCATCCGCATGGTGCCCACCACACCCGATGCAATGCCATAATGCTTCTTTTCAACAGAGCTCATTATGGCATTTGAGTTTGGTGATGAGAAAAGGGCGAAGCCGACACCCATCATTGCCAGAAGGGATACGATCGTTAAAACCGGTGTATCACCATTTACAAAACAGAGCAGGATAAGTCCGGCTGAGGTAAGTCCCATACCCGATGAAGCAATAATGCCGGGATTGAACTTATCCGATAACCTTCCTGCAAGGGGTGAAAGAAGTGCCATCATTACGGGTTGCGATATCATGATGAAGCCGGCCGCCTGGGCATCAAAACCCTTAAGGTACTGAAGGTAGAGGCTTATGAAAAAACCTGTTGCCGAAGTTGCTGAATAATGGATAAGGGCTGCAATCCCCGAAAAGGCAAATACCCTGTTGCGGAGCATCAGGCGGATATCAAAAACAGGATTTCCCACACCCTTTTCATAAAAAATGAACACGATACCCAGCAGGATACCGGATAGAAGCATAATCCATCCCGGGACAGAAGGCAGTTTTGAGAACCCGTACATGAACACGGCAAGGGCTGTACCGTAAATAAGGGATCCGCGCCAGTCAAATTTGTCCCCTTTTGCATCAGCCCATTCCGTCCGGATTTTTTTAAATAATAGCCAGAGAGATATGATCCCTACCGGCACCAGGAACGCGAAAATGCTTCTCCAGCCAAGGTACTGTGTAAGCAGCCCGCCAACGACGGGTCCTCCGGAGAGGCCTGTATAAACGGCTGTGATATTGATCCCCATTGCCCTTCCCCTTTCGCCGGGTTCAAAAACTGAAGTTAGTATTGCAAGACTGGTTCCGAAGATCATGGCACTCGATATTCCCTGCAGGACCCTCAGGAAAAGGAAGGACTTCATGTTCCATGAGAAAATGATAAGGAAGGTCGAAAGCGTAAAGAGTATTATTCCGTAAGTGAAGATCTTTTTTCTGCCTGTAATATCAGCCAGTCGGCCGAAGGGCAGGAGGAATATTGCTGAGGAGAGTATAAAACTGGCAGGGATCCATCCGATTTCAATGGCACTGGCATTGAAATCCCTGGCGATGGCAGGAAGGGCAAGATTGATGGCGGATCCAAGGAACGGGGTAAGAAAGGCTGCGAAAACCGAAACAAGCAGAACAGACCGCTTGAGTCTTTTTTGTTCTTCGGGGTGAAGTACTTCCGGCATATGATACTATTCTTTATTCTTCGTGTCTATCAGTATTGTCACCGGACCGTCATTATGTATCTCAACCAGCATCATGGCACCAAATTCTCCTGTGCCGACAGGCTTACCCAGGTATTCACCCAGCGTACCGGTAAAATACTCATACAGGGGTATTGCTTTCTCAGGTGGAGCGGCGCTGATATAAGAAGGCCTGTTACCTTTCCTTGTCCTTGCATGCAGGGTGAACTGGCTCACAACAATGATCTCACCCCCGGTATCCTGTACGGAGAGGTTCATTACACCGTTGCTGTCGTCGAATATTCTCAGCTGAACGATCTTTTTACAGAGCCATTCCGCATCTTCCCGGTTATCTGCTTCTTCAATGCCAAGAAGCACCACAAGACCGGCACCGATCTGTGACAGAACCCTGCCGTCTGACTTGTATGACACTGATGCCCGGCTCACCCTCTGGATAACAGCTCTCATAATGAATAAAGAATTTTAAGACGCCAAAGTTATTCAATCAGATTGAATGATCAGAGCTTCTTAACAAGGATATGCAGCTTTTCGCCGGCTTTTATCCTGACAGGGATACCTTCGGTCAGTTCTCTCCCTGTGAATGTTTTGCTTTTACCCCGGGGATAGAATGTCACTGAATAGGATTCTCCCTTTTCCGGAATATACCATTCCTGGAACTGGTTTATCCGCGGATAATCTACCGGCATATTCATTTTATCCGAGTGACGGGGAGTGTCAAACTTTATTTTGCCCTTCCATCCATCCTCACAGCTGAGGGCTATTTTAAGGGAATTGCCCTCCTGCGAAGCTCCCAGGCAAAGCTTTGCATCCCATATTTCAGGAAGAAGCCCGAGTGTTTTCCACAGGCAGTACATTATCGTTGTGCGGGCAAAATTGCCATCGCCATGCCATCCTTCTATCATACCGTCAGCCTTCTGAAAATTCCACATTACCCTTGTCTCGCTGTCGAGCCACTCTTTAAGGGAAGCGACAGGCTCCCTGTTATAGAGGTTAAGAGCACCTTCAATAGCATCGGCATATCCGTCGCAACTCCCGTTCTCCCAGTTGTAATTACGGTATTTTTCGTTCAGTACCGACAAAGCCCTGATTACAGCCTCCCGGTATGCGGCGACTGAATCCATTAAAGAAACAAAGTAATAGGCGTTCAATGTATAACCGAAATTATCCGCAATTCGGGATGAGATTATTTCGCCCGTTACAGGATTGATCTCATCGTAAAATAATCCGTCCTCATTCCTCCCTGCTTCGAGAATTCTGTCAAGCATCTGATGTATGTAGGGTTTCCACTCTCTTCTCTTTTCAGGAAGTGAATAGTATGCAGCAAGATAAATCTCGCAGAGCCCTGAAATTATTTCACAGCCATGGTCGCGGATACGGAGATTTTGTAACCGGGTAGGCAGGTTATGATCGTTAAGGTAATGATCTGCTATTTCAACGGCACGATCAAGATATTCCCGCTTTCCTGTAAACCAGTACATCCTCGACAATACCTGAAGAAGATCGCCATTGACTTCCACCACTGCATTCCTTCCGAACGAACTTCCCTTCAGTTCCGTAACCAGTCCCGTCACAAGAGGCAGATCATCAAGTATCTCAAGCAGCCTGTCACTCCACGGGCTCTTACCAAGCCACTCCATCAGTGGTATAAGTCCGTCTTTCATATATTCGGCAGCGCCGAAGATCACCTGTCCCGTATCGATCACTTCATTCCTGAATCCGCGGTTTACAAAAGAATAAGTATCCGGCAGTTTTCCGATACGTGATGTCAATCTTCTTTCCGCTTCAAGCATTTCGAGCGCCGTTGTAGCAAAAAAATCCGGCATGAGAATGGATGCCGTAAGCACCATGAACGGATAATTGTCGGCCGCTGCATCCCATGCATTCCAGTAATCGCTGCTTGTGGTAATGTTCCTCGGGATTAAACCGGTTAAGCTGTCCGCATGGGTCATCCAGGCATTTACGTATCCGATACAGCGGTTAAAGCCCTCATTTACCTGGAGGCTGTTAGATTCAGCTTCGAGAAAAGCGGCAGGATCGTATTTTACAGACCTCTGACAACTGCAAATCGAAGAGAAGAAAATCAAAAGGGTAATAATACGTAACATAATATTTGTTTTCAGGTAAGCAAATTAAACAAGGAAATTGCCGGTTAGTCAAATATACAATCTTATAAATTCCAAGGAAATTGTTTTATGCTATATTTGGACAATTTTTTCCGGCCGATGGACTTCGTTACAATCTTTGCAATAGCAATCAGCCTCTCATTCGACACATTTGCCGTTTCCCTTTCATACGGAGTTGTCAGGAACAGGATCCTTTTCTGGCAGGCGGTAAAAATTGCCCTGGTGCTTTCGGTTTTTCAGGCAGGCCTTCTGGTTGTGGGATTTTTCCTCGGTTCGCTTATCAGCGGTTTTTTCAAGGCTGCAGATCACTGGATAGCCCTGGGGCTGCTCTCCTTTCTTGGTTTAAGGATGATAATTGAAGGTATCCGACGAAAGGAGAACGAAGAAATAAGGGATTACGCTAAAATCATTCCCCTGCTCACCATTGCCATAGGTACAAGCATCGATGCCTTTGCAGTGGGGATAAGTTTCGCAATCCTGGAGATCATAATATGGTACTCAGCAATAATAATCGGCGGGGTGACCTTTATTGCTTCAATGACGGCTATCAGGATCGGAAAATCAGCAGGCCCCTATCTGGGCAAAAGGGTTGAAATTATCGGGGGACTGATACTGATTGCAATAGGCATCAAGATATTCCTGGAGCACACACTTGCAGGATAGGAGAGACCATACACTGAATATTGGAAAAAGCCGGGTTTTGGAGACTGCATGAACATACTCCCATAAACGAACGTCTGGGTTACGGAAATCACTCATGTACAGGACATCGAATACTTTGTCGATGAACAAAGAATCGGGCCCCATTCAATGTGGCACCACCAGAATCAGGGTTTACCTACCAGCCATCGGTATGCATTCTCTGGTTTATCAAAAGAACTCAACGCAACCAATGCCGTACCCTGAACAGCCAAACCGCGGTTGTCGACATAGAGGCCTCGTTGTGATACACTTTCGATGGCTATCATGTCCATCCCTGTTTCTGAATCCTTACCCATTTTGTGGATGATATACATATAACTGGGATCATCATCTACGGCAAAAGGACGATCAAGAAGGGATAATGTTCCTTCCTGAAACTCTCTTGACCTCAGATAATATGCATTATCCGCTCCTGAAAATACTGTTCTGATGTAGATATGGGGTTTATCATGCAAAAGGATGTAATAAGCGGGGCCTGAATGGCCTGTCACATTACCTATGACCTTTTTGATATGAAAGTAGCAATCTGCCTCATTCCTTAAATCAGAGAGCGGATAATCCCTGGATACAGATAGCGATCTGTACATGCTCACATCCACCATCAGGTAGTTAAATAATGCCTGATCTTTTGGAGTCAAAAGAATTGCATTAATAATAGATGAACCGATTTCGGGTTCTTTTTCCTTATCACAGGAGATAAGGACAAAAACTGTCAGGCCAAAAAAGTATAAGTATTTCATGAATTTAGGTTTTCGTTATTCGTCAATTAAATCTGATCTACATGCTCCGGCATAGTAACAAAAATCCGTGTTCATTGTTTAACCGGAAAATGAAATAATCCTAAACTTAAAACTATGTTATCTAATGATCTTCCAAGCCACATTTTTTACATTTGACTCCTTATTAATCCCTCAAACTAAAAACGTATGTCTCTCACTGAAAGAATCTCCGCGGACCTTATCACCGCATGAAAGAGAAAAACAAAGTTGTGCTTGAAGCAATAAGGGCAGCAAAAACGGCATTTATCCTGGCCCGCAGCGAGAAAGGGGCCGACTCTGTGCTGATATTATGAAGAGTTGACATCAATTCTGAAGAGTATCATCGAGCGGATCGGGGCAAAATTACCTGCCGACATTGGCAAGCTTATGGGTGTGGCGACAAAAGAGCTTGCAGGCAAAGCCGATGGAAGCCAGATATCTGCCAAAGTGAAGCAGCTCCTGGCTCCCTGATTCTATACTTGATTTGGCGCTCCCCTGTACTATCTGTACCCCTCGGGTGCCTGTCTCACTTTTATCGCCTGCTCGAAGGCGTATCCCATCTTCAGCAGCTTATCTTCCTCAAACGGCCGGGCAATGAAGGTAAGGTTGACTGGTTCGCCTGCCCCGGTATATCCCATCGGAACCGTAAGGCATGGGTAGGCTGCAGTGGCCGCATAGGATGCGCTTGAGTTGTTCATCGACAAAACAGCATCGAGGTTATGTTCTGTCATCGGCTTGTCGAAATAGAGAACACCCGAATCATGCAATGCCGCTTTTACCTTATCCAGCTCTTCGCCTGCAAGATCCTCCCTGAGCATTCCGGTGAAGAGGGTTTGCCCGTATGGAATCCTGTTGATCGAATCGTTGCTGTTGAATTCGGTTATGTCAGCTACTGAAAGGAATGTTATCTCTCGCGAAGCATATTTCTCAAGGTATTCAGCCAGGTCGGCCTTCATATCGGCTCCCAGCACCATGCCGAACCTCTCGAACGGAACCCGGTCGGGCTCATACTCAACGATTATTCCACCAAGACCAGCAATCTTTTCTACTGTCAGTTTGAAGATCGAATCCCTCATGAACTGAGTCATCACACCGAACCTTAAGCCCTCGAGTCTTCCTGTTTCGATATCTTCCCAGTATCTCTTGTCCCAGGATTTGCCGACAGTAACCGGGTCGTCGCTATCCTCGCCTGTCATGGCCGACAGCAGTATGGCATTGTCAGTAATGTTTCTGGTCATGGGACCGGGGGTGTCGTATGTCGACGATATCGGTATAATCCCGCTTCTGCTCAGCAGTCCGACCGTGGGTTTCAGTCCTGCGAGAGAACCTTTGCTCGATGGCGACAGAATCGACCCGGAGGTCTCGGTTCCCACAGCAGCAACGGCAAAATTGGCAGCGATGGCTGCGCTGCTACCCGAGCTGGATCCGCCCGTGTCGAAAATTTTCCTGCCGTATGGATTGAGCGTCTGGCCGCCGACAGCGCTGTAACCGTTCGGACTGTTGGCCGAGAGGAAGTTGGCCCACTCGGTGAGGTTTGTCTTGCCGAGGATAATTGCGCCATGCTTCTTCAGCTGTTTCACGATGAAGGCATCGGTGGTGTGGTTATTCTGCAGCGCCACGGCACCGGCGGTAGTGGCCATCCCCAGGGTGTTTACATTATCTTTGAGCAGCACCGGCATGCCAAAAATGGGGTGGCCGGCAGAGGCTTTCTCCTTGTCTCTTTTGCGGGCCTCCTTTACGGCATTTGGATTAATATCTATTACTGCGTTGAGCATGGTCTCGCGGTTGTTTTCGTATTTCACGATGCGATAAATGTACCACTGGGTAAGTTTCTCATATGTTAGGGCGCCCGAATTGATGTGTGACTGTATTGTCGGTATGTCCTTCTCGAAGATGAGTGGTTTAAGGGCCAGGTACTTCGTCTCAGAGAAATTCCTTATCTGCGGGGCAGCGTTGGCCAGCATATCATTTTTATCACTTACCCGCGACTGTATGAGCACGAAACGCATTTTGCTGATCCTGTGACCGGCGTTGGCAGCAATCTCCTCAGACTCATCGTACGGAACCCAGGGGGCGACAACTGTTTTAGGTTTCGGTGTGCAGGTAAAAGCCAGCAACAAGAATAGGTAAAGTGTCTTTTTCATAGATCTCTATTTTAGGAATTATATTTTTACAACCTCAGCTCTGCGCCATGCACCCTGCTCTGCCAGCCGTAGCCTTGCTTTTCCAACCGACTTCGTCGGACGAAGCCGGCTTCGTCGGTCGAAGTCCGAAGCTCTGCGGAGGTTGAGCGCAGGTTGGCGCCCTGCCCCATAGGCGGGCCGAAGGCTCTTTCCCCCATAAAGTTATTCCGATTTCGCTATGATGCAAATTAGAACTGGAAGAATTCCCCAAGACCCAAGACATATTAACCGATGGTATTTAAACTAATGACGAACCAAAAACAGTAATAAATGCCAGAAATGTGTTTGTTTTCGCATTTATCATACTTATTTCCACATTGCCATGCCTCTAGCGGTAAAAAACCCCATTATTCGCCGCAATTATGCGGTAATTAATTCGTATATTTACCGCAAATTGGTTTAAGGTAATGGCAAAATACATTTACGAGTATAATAACTGGACAGATTTTACGTGGCAGGAGAAAACCATAAACGTCGTATTTGGAGAGGTAAGGCATCTGCAGGGTAAATTAACAGGACTGATGAACGCACTGGGCTTTTCTGAAAAAGAAGAAGCCACACTTGCCGCTCTGACCTCCGATGTAGTCAAATCATCAGAAATAGAAGGCGAATTGCTAAATTACGACCAGGTGCGATCGTCAATCGCAAGGCGTCTGGGTATCAACACCGCAGGTCTTGTACCAAGCAGCCGCCACATTGATGGAGTGGTTGAAATGATGCTCGATGCCACCCAGCACTTCACCCTGCCTTTAACCGACAAACGGTTGTTTGGTTGGCACTCAGCACTTTTCCCTACAGGATACAGCGGGCCATACCCAATTGAAGTTGGCAGATACCGCACTACCGAAATTCAGGTAGTTTCCGGCGCGATGGGAAAAGAAAAAGTGCATTACAAAGCCGTGAAGCCTGAATCAGTTAAAACTGAAATGACCAGGTTTCTGGACTGGTTCAACAATGAAAACCTCATCGACCCTGTTCTGAAAGCTGCAATAGCTCACTTCTGGTTTATCATCATTCACCCGTTTGAAGACGGAAACGGCAGAATTGCCAGGGCGCTGACCGATATGTTGCTTGCCCGCGCCGAAGGCACCGGAGACCGTTTCTACAGTATGTCGGGTCAGATCCTGATAGAACACAAACGCTATTATGAAATACTGCAAAAAGTACAATACAGTTCCGGTGACATTACTGAATGGCTCGACTGGTTTTTGCATTGTCTTAAAAAAGCGATTCTAGTTACCGGCGACACTATACAAAGTATATTACGCAAAGCCGGGTTTTGGAGACTGCATGAACATACTCCCATAAACGAACGTCAGCGTTTAATGCTCAATAAACTGCTGGAAGGCTTTAAAGGAAAACTGCAAACCTCAAAATGGGCCAGGATCACCAAAACCTCTGCCGATACTGCCTTGCGCGACATAAAGGACCTTATGGATAAAGGCATCCTGGAACAATCAGAAGAAGGAGGAAGAAGCGCTAACTACCACCTCAAAACCCCATTTACCTTACCTCCCTAATAATCCATTATACACCTTCTGTACCCCTATGCCTTCTATGTCGGTACGCCTTCATACGCCACTTTGTTCTGGCTAACGGATTAATCATTTCCTGTCTTTGATATTTATGCCAATTTTTGGCAACTTTGTAGAAATTGATGAATTATGACCAAAAACACCTCCATATCATTAGGTAGTCATTTTGATGATTTCATTCAAGGCAGAATTTCGGCCGGAAGATATAAGAACGCCAGTAAAGTGGTCAGGGCGGGATTACTGCTGCTTGAAGAGGAAGAAAGCAGGATGGATTACAGGACTGATAGTGCATGTGGACGGAGGCTTCTCAACTCTAAAAGTATGATTGAATTATAGAATATCTGTACAATGGCATTCTATCAATTAATTAAAACGCAGAAACTACCTGTAACGATAAACGAGGTATGGGATTTTATCTCAAGCCCGGCAAACCTGAAAGAGATTACGCCGGAACACATGGGCTTTATCATAACCGGAAATACCGGAGCAGGAAAAATGTATCCCGGAATGATTATATCCTACAAGGTTAGTCCTCTTCTGGGTATACAAATGAATTGGGTTACTGAAATCACCCATGTCCGCGACTTAGAATACTTCGTCGATGAACAAAGAATCGGGCCTTATTCAATGTGGCACCACCAGCATAAGATTGAACCAATAGAAGACGGGGTCTTAATGACTGATATTGTAACATATCAGCCTCCATTAGGATTCCTCGGGGCTATTGCCAACGCTCTTTTCATCAGAAAACAGCTCGGGAATATATTTGATTACCGAACCATTGCACTCGAAAAAAGATTTGGCGTTTTCGCCCTGTGATTCATTATTTCATTCAGACCCTCCTTCAGCCTGATAAAAATCATCCAATGCCAGGGCCTCCATGAAATCCTTGTCCAATGGTGAAACTGAGGGACCGAAATAGTGTGTCAGCATACCATTTTCATCTACCAGGTATTTGCCGAAGTTCCAGTCAGGGGCATGCTCGTTCCAACCATTAAGGCCTCTTTCGGTAAGCCACCTAAATACATCCTGCTGTCCCTCCTTCTTAAGTACCACTCCCTTCATTGCAACGGGAAATGTTACGCCATAATTTACCTGGCAGAAACTGGCAATTTCGTTGTCACTCCCCTTTTCCTGCCCGGCAAAGTCGTTCGCCGGAAAAGCAACAATCTGTAAAGCATCCCCAAACTTCTCATGCAGTGACTGTAATTCGGCGTACTGGCGGGTGTAACCGCAATCTGAAGCAGTGTTTACAAGTAGCATTTTCTTACCCCTGAAGTCAGACAGCCCAAGATTTCTGCCGTTGTTAGACGCTACGCGTAAATCATAGAATGAAGATGGCGGAACCACATTATTCTCATTTATTAATACTGTTCCGTTTTTACCCTTTTTACCCAGCGACCGGAATATCGGATACATCTTTCGTAAAATTTTCTGCTTGAAGGATTCCGTCTTTGGTGCTATAACATCCTCAGACTTCATTTGATCATTTATCGTTGCCATAATTCAATTTTCTATCTTACATTTTTAACGACGGACTAAACTGATACCACTTGCCGGGGAAAAATGATCCCACCCTT
>CAYRQY010000018.1:0-19750 GCA_964426435.1 uncultured Rikenellaceae bacterium
CACCCAGATCCGATCTCGTGGCTATCCGTGGACTCTATTTCGGTTCTGCGACTGCCGAGGAAAAGGCTGTGACAAGGGCAAGCTGGAATAACTGGGATCTCGTCTTCTCAGGCATTGTAATTGTGGTGATTATAGCATTTTATATCTATTTCTGGTAGTAAAACAAAAACTTGCGAGGATCTTAAATCATGTATGATATAAGCAACAAGGAAGTATGGTTTGTAACAGGGAGTCAGAATCTGTACGGACCGGAGACGCTTAAGAGAGTAGCAGAGAATTCAAGGGTAATCACTGAAGCATTTGACAACTCGGCCGTGATCCCCTGCAGGGTAATCTTCAAGCCCGTACTCACCACACCCGAATCTGTTTTCGAACTCTGCTCGGAAGCGAACAGCAATCGCAGCTGCATAGGCCTGATAACATGGATGCACACCTTTTCACCTGCAAAAATGTGGATAAAGGGTCTGAATGCGCTCGGCAAGCCATTCCTGCACCTGCATACACAGTTGAACAGGGATATTCCATGGGATACCATCGACATGGATTTTATGAATCTTAACCAGTCGGCGCACGGCGACCGTGAATTCGGGTTCATAGGTGCCAGGATGAGACTCTCGAGGAAAATAGTGGTGGGGCACTGGCAGGACACCGAGGTTGTAAGTAAGATTGCAGTGTGGATAAGGGCAGCCGCTGCCTGCGACGATGCCCTTAACATGAAGATCGCCAGGTTTGGCGATAATATGCGCGATGTAGCCGTCACCGAGGGAAACAAGGTCAGCGCCCAGATAAAGCTTGGGTATTCGGTATATGGGTACGGCATCGGAGATCTGGCAGCCGCCGTGACATCCGTGTCTGATGAGGAGGCAAACCGGTTGATTGATGAATACAAGTCCGAATATAATCTTTCCCCTGATGTAACAGCCTCAGAGACACTGAAAGAGGCAGCCCGGATCGAGGCAGGTTTGGAAAGATTTCTCAGAGAGGGTAATTTCAAGGCTTTTACAACAACTTTTGAGGATCTTCACGGCATGAAACAGCTTCCAGGACTGGCAGTGCAGAGATTGATGGAGAAGGGTTACGGGTTCGGAGCCGAGGGCGACTGGAAGACAGCAGCCCTGGTAAGGTCAATGAAGGTTATGGCTTCAAGGCTCCCAGGAGGCACTTCATTCATGGAGGATTATACATATCATCTCGATCCGGTGAACATGAGTGTGCTTGGAGCACACATGCTCGAGGTGTGTCCTTCAATAGCAGCCGGAAAACCTTCACTGGAGGTCCACCCCCTCTCGATAGGAGGCAAGGCTGATCCGGCCAGGCTGGTTTTCAGGGCAGCAACGGGGAAAGCAATTAATGCTTCTCTTCTCGATCTTGGCAACAGGTTCAGAATGCTTGTAAACGAGGTTGAGGTGATTGAGTGCCCCGATATGCCCCGTCTTCCTGTAGCAAGCGTTTTATGGAAACCACTGCCCGACCTCAGGAGAGCTGCAGAAGCGTGGATTCTGGCAGGAGGCGCCCATCATACAGGATTCAGTACGGCAATCGGCGCAGAATATATAGAGGATTTCGCATCGATGACAGGGATCGAGTACCTGCTTATCGGCAACGAATGCAGCATACCTGCTTTCAGGAAAGAGATCAGGTGGAATGAGATTTATTATCATCTGTCGGATGGTATTGGATAATATCATAAATATATAGTCTACAAGGACAGATGATTACAGGGGAGACCCGGCAGGTAAAGATATACTCGGAACATTCGAGGCATCTTGTAGCGGTCGATTGTATAATTTTTGGCTACGACATAAAGGATAAGGAGATAAAGCTTCTCCTGATTAAGAGAAGCATGGAACCTGCGAAGGGAAAATGGTCGCTTGCCGGGGGGTTTGTGAGGGAGGATGAGAGTCTTGACGATGCAGCGAGCAGAATACTCTGCTCACTTACAGGGTTGAAAAACGTCTATATGGAGCAATCATTCTCATACGGAGATATAATGAGAGATCCGGGCGCAAGGGTAATCTCAACGGCTTACAGTGCCCTTATCAAGATCAGGGATATTGACAGAAAGCTTAAGGAGATAAACGGTGCTCACTGGCAATCCATTTCAAGATTGCCGCAGTTGATCTTCGATCACCATTTAATGGTCGGCAAAGCCCTCAGGAACCTGCGGATGCAGATCAAGATAAAACCCGTCGGATTTGAACTGCTCCCGGAGAAATTTACCCTGGTCCAGCTGCAGGATCTCTATGAAGCTATTTATCAGCGCGATGTTGATAAAAGAAATTTCAGGAAAAAGATCCTCTCAATGAATATCATCGAGAAACTTGAAGAGAAGGAAAAAGAGACATCGAAGAAAGGGGCCTGGTATTACAGGTTCAACCGAAGCAGATATGATGTGCTCAGGCAGAACGGATTCTATTTTAATCTGGATGTGAACTGAGAAGTGCGGAGTTGGAAGTTCGAAGTGCGGAGTTGGGATTTTGGAGTTCGGAGTTTGGAGTGCCTCGAGTATTGAGTTGAGATAGTAATAAATAAGGAGGGTTATGCTTAAAGAGTTAAAGGAGAAGGTTTATGATGCCAATATTGAACTGGTAAGGCAGGGACTGGTAATTCATACATGGGGTAATGTCAGCGGCAGGGACCCTGAAAGCGGACTGGTGGTCATCAAGCCTTCAGGTGTGGGGTACCGTTCCATGAAACCTGAAGATATGGTGGTGGTTAACGATGAGGGAAAGGTTATCGAAGGCAGATACAAACCATCTACCGATACGCCGACTCATCTTTTGCTTTACACAACTTACAGCGCACTCGGAGGCATCGTCCATACACATTCAACCTATGCCACCTCGTGGGCTCAGGCGGGAAAGGATATTCCACCCCTCGGAACCACCCACGCGGATCACTACTACGGTGCGGTTCCGTGCACCCGTCTGCTTACTGAGGAGGAGGTGAACGGCGATTATGAGACCAACACCGGTAAAGTTATTGTTGAAAGAATGGCAGGTCTCGATCCGCTGGCTGTACCATCTGCCCTTGTCAACCTTCATGGCCCCTTCTGCTGGGGTCTCGATGCAGAAGAAGCAGTTCACAATGCAGTTGCCCTTGAAGAGATAGCCAGGATTGCTTTCTATACTGTACTGCTCGGCAGTAGTGAACCCGCCGACAACTACCTGCTTGACAAGCATTTCAGGAGGAAACACGGGAAGGATGCATATTATGGGCAGCGATGATAGATGATAGATGATAGATGATAGATGATAGATGAGTGATAAGAATAACCGGTGACAAGGATTTTAAAAAATTAATACCTTGATCTTATGCAAGTAAAATATGTTATAGGAATCGATTATGGAACAGACTCTGTAAGGAGTGTAGTCGTTGATGCATCAAACGGAAAAATCGAGGGAACTTCTGTTTTTGAGTATCCAAGATGGAAAAAGGGGCTCTACTGCAATCCTGCCATCAACCAGTTCCGGCAGCACCCCCTGGATTATACCGAGGGACTGGAGCACTCAGTAAAAAATGCCCTTAAGGATTTGCCGGACGAAATTATTGCCAATGTTGCCGGTATTACCATCGATACCACAGGATCAACACCTGTCGCTGTCGACAGGGAAGGAACCCCCCTCTCCCTTAAACCTGAATTTGAAAATGATCCCGATGCGATGTTCATCCTTTGGAAGGATCATACTGCCGTAAAGGAGGCTGCCGAGATAAATGAGAAGGCAAAAGGCTGGGGAGGAACAGATTATACCAGGTACGAAGGAGGTATCTATTCATCGGAATGGTTCTGGTCAAAAATACTTCATGTCATAAGAGGCAACAGACAGGTATACGAAAAAGCTTGGTCGTGGGTAGAACACTGCGATTGGATAACCGCCCTCCTGACCGGCAATACCGACCCCCTTACCATTAAGAGAAGCCGTTGTGCGGCAGGTCATAAGGCTATGTGGCATGAAGAGTTCGGCGGTTTGCCTTCCGAAGAGTTCCTGACCAGGCTCGATCCACTGCTGGCAGGTCTGAGAGAGAGACTCTATACAGAGACCCATGCTGTTGATGCACAAGCCGGAAGAATTTCGCCGGAGTGGGCGGAGAAACTGGGAGTGCCCGCAACCACCATAATAGGGGTGGGAGCCTTTGATGCCCATCTGGGAGCTGTTGGCGGTGAAATTAGTCCCGGCTACCTGATAAAGGTTATGGGAACGTCGACCTGCGATATGATAGTAACTCCTGGGGAAAATGCCGGAGATAAGCTTGTTGCAGGGATATGCGGGCAGGTTTACGGTTCAATTATCCCGGGAATGTTAGGCCTGGAGGCCGGGCAGTCAGCCTTCGGTGATGTGTATGCATGGTTCAGCGACCTGCTTATGTGGCCCGCAGAAAAGATCATTTCCGGGATGAAGTGGCTCGATGAAGGCTCAAAGGAGAGAATAATGAAGGAGGTTGAGGAGAGCTTAATTCCTGAGCTGAGCCGGCAGGCTGAAAGGCTCGGTGATGATGAGACCTCTCTGACAGCTCTCGACTGGCTGAACGGCCGGCGCACGCCGGATGCCAACCAGGCACTGAAAGGTGCGATAGCGGGTTTGTCACTTGGTTCCGATGCTCCCAGGATATTCAGGGCTCTGGCCGAAGCTACGGCTTTCGGATCAAAAATGATAAACGACCGTTTCATTTCGGAAGGTATAAGCATTGAGGGAGTAATTGCCACAGGAGGTGTAGCTAAGAAGAATCCCTATGTAATGCAGATTGTTGCTGATGTTCTTAACATGCCCATCAGGGTTGCACGATCGGAGCAGACATGTGCTCTGGGATCTGCCATGGCTGCGTCTGTAGCTGCAGGGATACACGAAAACCTTAATGCAGCACAGAAGGCAATGGGAGCGGGGTTTGAAAAAGAGTATCTTCCCGACCCGGAGAAAGCCAGGAAATACCAGGTTCAGTATGAAAGGTATAAGAAGCTTGGAAAATTCATTGAGAGTGAAATGACATAATCAAATTAATATTATCAGAAATGCGCAAAACACTTACTTTAACTCTGACCTCTCTTCTTCTGGTCCTCATGTTCAGCGGAGCCCAGAAAGAGATACCGGCAACGGTAAATCAGCTCGTTGTCGTGGCAAATAATCCGGGACCGGTTATAAGCAAGGATATTTACGGTCATTTCTCAGAGCATCTCGGATCGTGCATCTATGGAGGAATATGGGTGGGGACCGATTCCAGGATACCCAATACCTACGGCATCAGGAATGATGTTCTCTATGCACTCAGGGAGATAAAGGTACCCAACCTGAGATGGCCTGGAGGCTGTTTCGCCGACACCTACCACTGGAAGGATGGCATAGGACCCCAGGAGAAAAGGGCTTCGATAGTTAATACACACTGGGGAGGCGTGACCGAGGATAACTCCTTCGGCACTCATGAGTTTATGAAACTGACGGAACTGCTTGACTGTGATGCCTACATCAACGGCAATGTAGGATCCGGAACCGTCCAGGAAATGGCAGAGTGGGTAGAGTATCTGACTTCCGACTCTGACAGCCCCATGACAAGGCTAAGGAAGGCGAACGGGAGGGAAGAGCCATGGAAAGTGAAATACTTTGCCATAGGTAATGAGAACTGGGGTTGCGGAGGCAACATGACTGCAGATTTTTATACAAACATAATGAGGCAATACTCGACATACCTCAATAATTACGGAAAGAACCGTCTTTACCGGGTGGCTTGCGGTCCGTATGATTATAATTTTGAGTGGACCGAGACTTTAATGAAGGATGGTTCATCAAGAAGCAGGTTCCAGGGTTTGTCAATCCACTACTATTCTCTTGTTGATGGCTGGAATAATAAAGGCTCGGCTACCGAATTCGGTGAGAGGGAATGGTTCCAGACAATGAGGTCAAACCTGCAGATGGATCCCATAATTAAAGGCCATAAGGCTATAATGGACAGGTATGATCCTCAGAAAACCAAAGGGCTGGTTGTTGATGAGTGGGGTAACTGGTTTAACGTTGAGCCTGGCACCAATCCCGGATTCCTTTATCAGCAGAACAGTATCAGGGATGCCGTTACCGCTGCCATTCACCTTAATATCTTCAATCAGCATGCCGACAGGGTGAAGGTTGCCAATCTTGCACAGATAGTTAATGTTCTTCAGTCTGTGATACTTACAAATGACGACAAAATGGTGCTCACCCCGACATACCATGTCTTCAGGATGTTCAGGGTCCACCAGGAGGCCCGACTGCTTCATACAGATCTCAGGTGCGAGGATTATATGTTAAATGACAGGGGAATTCCTGCCATATCAGCATCTGCTTCGGTTGACAGTGAGGGAAAAGTGCACATCTCTATTGCAAACCTTAATCCCAACAAGCAGATTACCCTTACATGTCCGGTGATAGGTGAAACATATAAGAGGGTGACAGGCGAGGTGCTCACGGCAAGCGAGATAAATGCCTATAACAGCTTTGAAAAGCCTGAAACAGTCAAACCCGGAAATTTCAGTAACTTTACTTACAAAAATGGTGTGCTTACAGTGAATATGCCGTCTAAATCGGTTGTTGTACTGGAACTTACAAAATAAATCAATCAGGATGAATAAACTCACCAAGGCAGCATCCCTGATTGTCTGCTTTGCTTTTCTGGGGTTTGGATGCAGCAGGGGACCGGGATCGGGGGATGATTATCCGATAAGACCTGTTCCCTTCACCTCAGTTAAGCTTACAGACAATTTCTGGGCTCCGCGGATTCAGAAGAACGCTTCGGTAACCATTCCTATCGCTTTCGGATACTGTGAATCAACGGGAAGGGTAAGGAATTTTGAGATAGCCGGCGGGCTTGACACCGGTAGGTTTCAGACCATTTACCCTTTCGACGATTCTGATGTTTTCAAGATCATTGAGGGAGCCAGCTATTCCCTCCAGACTTTTCCCGATCCGAAGCTTGATGCATACCTCGATACCCTGATATGGAAGATAGGCCTCGCACAGGAGGAGGACGGGTATCTTTACACCAACAGGACAATAGCCGATATGCACGGAGGAGCCGGCCTCCACAGCTGGGCAAGCAAAACCAGGTGGGAACTCGATACCACTCTCAGCCATGAACTCTATAACCTGGGACACCTGTATGAGGCTGCCGTGGCTCATCATCAGGCGACAGGGAAGAGGACCCTTCTCGATATCGCGATTAAATCGGCCGACCTTGTTTATAATGATTTCTGGCCGGATAAACTTACATATTATCCTGGTCACCAGGTGATTGAGATGGGCCTTGTTAAATTGTACAGGGCAACCGGCGACAGAAGATATCTCGACCTGGGCCGGTACTTCCTCGATATCAGGGGACCCCACGGACCACAGTATTGTCAGGCGCATATGAGGGTGACCGACCAGACAGAAGCGGTCGGACACTCGGTGAGGGCAACCTACATGTACTCCGGAATGGCAGATATAGCCGCCATTGAAAAAGATCAGGCTTATCTGGATGCGATCACAAAGATCTGGGAGGATATTGTTTACAGAAAGATATATGTTACCGGAGGAATTGGAGCCACGGGAGGTAATGAAGGCTTTGCAGGTCCTTATGTTCTGCCAAATATGAGTGCCTACTGCGAGACCTGCGCTTCGATAGGGAATATCTTCACCAATCACAGGCTATTTCTGCTTCACGGTGAAGGTAAGTACATGGATATACTTGAAAAGACACTCTATAACTCAATGCTTTCGGGGGTTTCCCTCTCGGCCGACCGGTTCTTTTATCCCAACCCGCTCGAATCGAATGGTCAGCACGAAAGGCAAGCCTGGTTCGGATGTGCCTGCTGCCCTTCGAACATAGCCAGATTTGTTCCTGATATCCCCGGATATATTTATGCGACAACAGCGAAGGAACTATACGTCAATCTTTATGTTTCGAACACTGCAGAGGTTGAAGTTGGTAACGGGAGTGTCGGTATTATGCAAACTGCTGATTTTCCATGGGATGGCAAGGTCAGTATTATGGTGCGCCCGGAATCGGCCGGAAGGTTTGCAGTGAAGCTGCGTATACCGGGATGGGTAGTTAACGAAGCTATTCCCGGGAACCTTTACATATTCGATGATAAGGTTAATGAACCATACACAATAAGTGTCAACGGAGAGGTTCCGGAATTCCTGGTTGAGAACGGTTACGCTGTTATAGAAAGAAGGTGGGATAAGGGAGACAGGATCGATGTAGATTTTCCTATGCCGGTAAGAGTAATAAAGGCTGATGAACGGATTGAAGACGACAGGGGTAAGATAGCAGTTCAGCGCGGTCCGGTTATCTTTTGTGCCGAATGGCCCGACAATAATACCGGAAATATCCTGAACCTTGTTGTACGCAGGGAGGAGGGCTTCAGAACTGAGTATGTTCCGGGCCTGCTTGGCGGAACACAGGTGATCAGGACAAAGGGGATGCAGACAAGGAAGATGATCGGGGATGAACCGATCAGGGTTCTTGAGGAGGAAGATATCTCGCTGATACCATATGCTTTATGGAACAACCGCGGTCCTGGCCAGATGATGGTGTGGCTGCCTGTCACACCCGGGAGTGCCAAACCTCTTCCGGCTCCGACTATAGCTTACCGCAGTAAAATAAGGGCCAGCAAGGTAACAAGAGCCCTGCCGGCGATAAACGATCAGCAGGAACCAAAGAGCTCTAACGACCGTTCGGTTCCCTATTTTCACTGGTGGCCCGACAGGGACCAGTGGGAGTTTGTCCAGTATGATTTTGACCGGCCGCAGACAATCTCAAAAACAAAGGTTTACTGGTTCGACGACGGTCCCGAGGGAGGATGCAGGATTCCCGATGAATGGGAATTGCTTTACCTTTCAGGGAATATGTGGCAACCGGTGCGGGCAAAAACACCTTACACGATCACAAAAGACGGATGGGACCTTCTGGAGTTCAGCCCCGTAAGAGCATCTGCGGTTAAACTGAAGGTTAAACTCAACCGTGAGTACTCAACCGGTATCTACGAATGGATCGTGGAATAGGGCTTTTGCTCAAAAGTAAATCTGGAAAGGAATGCGGATTTTAATAAGATTATTCATAATAATAATTTCTTTTTCAATTTCCTTCTGCAAGACCAGCAGACCGGATAAACTGATTACAGGGGAAGTTTATTTTGTTGATAATAAGGCTGGTAAAGATATCAATCCGGGCACAGTCAGAAGACCCTTAAAGACTATTGGAGAGGTTAACAGGCGCCTCAAGGAAAGACCGGCAAGTGCGTGGTTTGCAGGTGGACAGGTTTTCGACGGCGGGGTCACAAACTCATTGATACAGTATTGTCTTTCATATGATAATGAGGGAGCGGGTTATGGATTATTTCAGTATCCGGGGGCTGCCCGATGGTCAGGAAATGTCGTCCGCTATTGTGTAAGTATTAATGATGCGAATACTACCGTAGGAGCAGGCAGCTTCTTTATCTGGAACGGATCGAATGACAGCAGTCAGTTAACGGATTGTTATCTGCACAATAATGTTGCCTATAACACAAAGGCTCCCCTGATTAGTTTTGAAGATGCCTCCGATCACGGGAATTTTCTTTTCAGCAATAACATTTTTATCGCCGTGAATTTTTTTGGTAACTCTTTTCGCGAAGGTGCCGCACCTTCACCGGGCATACACGAGTTAAAATAAAATGAATTTATAATATGTTCTATATGAAAAAACTACTTGGCACGGGTCTGTTATTACTTTTTGCCCAGATCAGCTTTTCACAGCTGAACGCTTTTTCGCTTAACAAGCTTGAGTACTATGAAAGGGGCGGGGTCAATGTAATGGCTTTCCAGGACATCTATCCCGAAGGACATCAGGGCGGTGTTGCGGTGATAATGCACGGGAAGAGGCTGGCAACAAACGGGGACATAAGGCTGGATGAGACTCCCGGGCAATGGCAGCCAATACCGAAACAGCTTGACCGTAAAGTTGATCCTGAGAATGGCACAATAACAGTTACCCTGGCATACCCTGATCCTGCCATCAACCGAAGAGGCTTTAACCCGATAGAGTACCCTGATCTTGAGTTCACCTACACTGTAAAAACACGGTCATCGGGAGAGTCGGTGGTGATTACCGTTAACCTTGATAAACCTGTCCCGCCGGAATTCATTGGTAAGGTTGGATTTAACATGGAACTTTTTCCGGGATGGCTTTTCGGAAAAACATGGATAATGGGAGACCAGACGGGAATATTTCCTCAGCAGGCCAATGGCCCGGCTATGACCGACGGCAGGGGCGATATAGTTGCGTCGATGCCGATGGCTTTCGGCAAGAGGCTCGTCGTGGCCCCTGAGGATGAAATGCTGCGCATGTCGATTGAGTCAAAAACAGGTGATCTTCAGCTTCTTGACGGACGTTACGTTCATAACAACGGGTGGTTTGTTGTAAGGTCGCTGGTATCTGCTGGCGCGACAACGAATGCAATAGAATGGATCATAACTCCAAATGCGGTGAAGGACTGGAAAAGTACGCCTGTCGTACATGTCTCTCAGACCGGCTATCATCCGGATCAGGAAAAGGTTGCAGTAATAGAGCTTGACAGGAACGATCAGGTAACAGGACCGGTTCTCCTGGTAAGGATCAGGGAGGATGGGAATCATATTGAGGCAGCGAGAGCCACTCCGGGTTCCTGGGGACCCTTCCTCAGGTATAATTATCTGAAATTTGATTTCTCAGGAGTAAGGAATGAAGGCCTCTATTTCATACGTTACGGAAATCAGCAGTCACAACCCTTCCGAATAGCACGGGATATTTACAGGAGGCATGTATGGCAGCCCACGCTCGAGTATTTCCTGCCGGTTCAGATGTGTCACATGAGAGTGAACGAGAAATACCGGGTATGGCATGGATTGTGCCATATGGATGATGCCAGGATGGCTCCCCTCAATCATAATCATTTCGATGGTTATATTCAGGGAGAATCAACACTTACCAGGTTTGAACCGGGAGAGCATGTTCCCGGCCTTAATACCGGGGGATGGCACGACGCCGGTGATTATGACATAAGGGTTGAATCGCAGAGCAGTGAAGTCTATATTCTTACTCTTGCCCATGAAGCCTTTGGTATTGATTACGACGAGACAACCATCGATCAGGAATCGCGTATTGTGGAAATACATCAGCCCGACGGCAAGCCAGATATACTCCAGCAGATTGAGCACGGGTTGCTTTCAATCGTCGGGGGGTACAAGAGTCTCGGACGCCTCTACAGGGGCATAATATGCCCGGAGAAAAGGCAGTATGTCCTGCTCGGTGACGGATCAACAATGACAGACGGACTTATCCACGACGGTACAATGAAGCCGGGAGAAAGAACAGGGACACACTCCTTTCCCGCCGATGACAGATGGGTGTTTACGGAGAACAACCCATCGAGGGAAATGACGGTTGCAGCCCACCTGGCTGCTGCTGCCAGGGTGCTCAGGGGATTTAATGATGAACTGTCGGATGAGTGTATTAAGATCGCTGAAGAAATATATTCAACAGATTACCAGGCCTCGCCACGACTGGCAAATCCGAAAATTCAGGCAGCCGCGGAGCTTCTTCTGACAACCGGGAAAGATGAATACAGAAGGTATATTGTCGAAAATGAATCTGAGGTGATCAAAGGCATGCGAAGTATTGGCTGGGTTATAGGAAAAGTTTTGCCTCTTATTTCCGATCCGGCTTTTACAGCGTCTGTCAGAAAATCGGCTGCGGAACTTGCCGGAGATATTATGAAGCAGTGTGCCGAAACCTCGTTCGGGGTACCCTACCGGCCTAATATATGGGGCGCGGGATGGGATATACAAAGTTTCGGTGTACGCCATTTTTTCCTCCACAAAGCTTTTCCTGAGACCTTTTCCTCAGCTCCCGTTTTCAGTGCACTCAACTTCATACTTGGCGTTCATCCGGGAGAAAATACTATTTCATTCGCGTCAGGAGTGGGGGCAAGGTCGGCTGTTGTGGCCTATGGTGTTAACAGGGCTGACTGGTCTTATATCCCCGGAGGAGTGGTTTCCGGCACCGCCCTTATCAGGCCTGATTTTCCTGAGCTTCTCGACTGGCCATATCTGTGGCAGCAACAGGAGTATGTTATGGGAGGAGGTGCGACAAACTTCATGTTCCTCGTACTTGCAGCAGAGAGCCTGCTCGGGGAATAGAAGATTATTAAGAGTTTAAAGATCAGGCAGTAAGGCTCAGTTAATGAATACAAATTTGCAAAAGAGAATTAATCCGGACAAGCATGAAAGGCGGTAATCTGCTGAAATACTCAGAGTATATTCTTGTCGGACTATTCATTTCCGGCTTGTTTGTCTTTTTTGCCTTTTTCTACAGGCACCATCTGCACTTTGCCGAACAGATACAGCTTTTTCTGCTCACGGGAAGTTATTTCATTTCAAAGATATCGGTCAATGGAGGCCTGACAGGCTACCTGGGGGAGTTCCTTACACAATTCTATTATCTTCCGATAGCCGGCCCGCTGATCCTGACCCTTCTGCTTCTGTCTGTGCAGCAGGTGGTGAAGAGGATTCTCAAGTCGGTGAGCACTGATGGTGCCCTGCTCCCGCTTTCCTGTATTCCTGCCATTTTTGCTGCATTATTGATGTGCAATGAGTTCTATCCGCTTTCGGCAGTAACCGGGTATTTAACCGGACTGCTGGCGGGATGGTTGTATGTCAGCATTAATAACGGCAATAAAAGGTTTTATACGGGACTGATACTGATCCCTGCAACATACTGGCTGGCTGGAGGATCTTATCTGATGCTTATTTCAATAATGATGGCCTATGAGATAACGGGGGTTCTTAAACAGAAGGTTGTAATTTCCAGATTTATAATCAGGTATATTCTTCTTTATCCCGCAATTGCCCTTGCCATTCCGTTCCTGGTGAAGCGTTTTTTGATCATGCAGCCCCTGATGCCGGCGTTCCTGAGTGAATATTACTATAACATACTTACAGTGGTCCCGGCAGGAATACCTGTTCTTTTTGTAATGCCGGCGCTGTTAATGCTTGCAGTCTTCTTCATCAGGATAAGAGAGAAACTTATGATTCCGGCTTTTGCAGTTCAGTTTGCCGGACTGATCCTGTTTGCGCTGACAGGATTAAGGTTATCGGCAAACTTCAGTGCCGAGTCAATTATGAAGTATGACTATCTTGTAAGAAACGAACGCTGGAATGATGTAATTAAGCTGGCTGAGAAGGATCCGCCGCGCAACTGGCTCTCACTGTCAATGCTTAACCTGTCGCTGGCTAAAACCGGCCAGCTCGGAAACAAAATGTTCAATTACGGCCAAAGGGGTGTTAACGGGCTGTTTCTGCCTTTTGCCAGGGAGTATGTTGCACCCATGATGGGGAATGAAATATTCTATCACCTTTCCCTCACCAACGCTTCACAGCAGTATGCATTCGAAAGCATGGAGACCATCCCCAATCACAACAAATCGGCGAGGATGATAAAAAGGCTTGCCGAGACTAACCTGATAAACGGTAATTACGGAGTTGCGGAGAAATATCTCAGGCTGCTGGAGAAGACCATCTTTTACAGGAAATGGGCAAGGGATACACGGCCATTCCTTTTCGATGATAAGCGGATTGCCTCTCATCCGGCCTACGGAGAGAAACGCAGGTTTGCCGTCAGAAATGATTATTTCTTCCATGTGCTGAACATGGAGGCAGTGCTGCACAGGATGATAAAGGAGAATCCCGATAACAGGATGGCTTTTGAATACCTGATGGCATTCTACCTTGTCAATAAGGATCTCCGGAATTTTGCAGGACTGGTCCCTTCCCTGGAAAAGATGAACTACCGGGAGATCCCCCTTTCGTACCAGGAAGCGATGCTCTATATAATCGGTCTTACAACCACCGATCCGTTTACTGCGGCACCTCCGTACATTAATGCAGGCGTAAGGAACAGGATGAGGTCTTATGCCGACATCTACAGGAAGTCTCCCGACCCGGAAGCGAGGTTAAGACGTGATTATTCAGACACATACTGGTATTTCTTCCATTTTGCAGGGGTTGAAGGACAGCATCAGGACGATAAAACATACTGATCGGTTAATTATGATTATGAAAAGACAATATCTCTGTTTCATCATTGCCGCGCTGGTAATTCTCACCGGATCATGTGCCGGTCCGCCTGCCAGGTATTCAGAGTCAGGTGCCTTGCCTGAAATCTTTCCTGATTACAGGGAGGTCGTCATCCCGGTTAATATTGCTCCTCTGAATTTCAGGGTGGAAGGCCGGCCTGAGAAGATCAGGGTAATCATTGAAGGAAGCGAAAGCGGGAAAACCAGGTTAAAAGGACGGGACCGCATCAGTATCCGCCAGGCTGAATGGAAAAAGCTGCTTGAAAGCAACCGGGGGAAGAGCCTTATTGTGACGTTATTTTCACGCACCCCGGCAGGCTGGAGCCGGCATCTGCCCTTCGCCGTTCATATTGCTGACAGTACTGTTGATCCCTATATTGTTTACAGACGCATCGCCCCGGGATATGAAACATGGAGCAGGATGGGAATTTACCAGCGGAATCTTGCCTCATACTCAGAGCGCACGATAATTGATAACCGCCTGCTTCCGGGAGACTGCATGAACTGTCACTCCTTCAGCAGAAACAATCCTGACCGTATGCTCCTTCATCTCAGGGGTACGGTAACAGGCACCCTGCTCGTAATTGATGGTGAAGCGTCGAAACTCAACACCAGGGTCGAGGAGACCGTTTCGCACGGTGTTTATCCATACTGGCACCCGTCGGGGAATTACATTGCTTTCTCGGTGAATGTTATATCACAGATGTTCCACTCGAGAAAAGAGAAGCGGATAGAGGTGATGGATTCAAAATCTGACCTTGTTATCTATGACGTGATAAACAACAGGCTGACATCCACTGATCTTATTTCATCGGAAGAGAGTTTTGAGACCTTCCCCGCCTTTTCTCCTGACGGTCGTTCGCTTGTTTTCTGCTCGGCTGAGAAAAGAGAGGTGCCGGATGATTATGACAAAATAAAATACAGCCTTTGCAGAATATCATTTGATCCTGAAACAGGATATCCCGGCGAAACTATTGATACTCTTGTCAGCTCATACACGACAGGAAAAAGTGTTTCGTATCCGAGGATCTCACCCGATGGCAAGTATCTGGTATTCACCTTATCCGACTATGGAAATTTTTCAATATGGCACAGGGAGGCGGACCTCTGGCAGCTGGACATGAGTACCGGTGAATACAAACCCGCAGCTGCCCTTAACAGCAATGAGGCAGAAAGCTATCATTCATGGTCATCCTGTTCGCGATGGCTGCTCTTCAGCAGCAGAAGGGCCGACGGGCTCTACACGCACCCATACCTGGCATACATCGGTGAAGACGGGAATTTCAGAAAACCATTTCTTCTCCCTCAGAGAAACCCTGAGTATTACGATATGTCGCTGACATCCTTTAATGTCCCTGAATTTGTTACAGGTAAGGTAAAGGCAAATGGCAGGACAATGTTCAGGGCTATTGGTTCATCAGGCAAAAATGTTAATTTTGAGGCCAAAGAATGAAACCTTTATGCTGAAGAAATATTTTATACTCCTGCCCGCTGTTCAGGGAAGCTTCGGAGAAGAATGGGAACAGTGCCTCAGGGAGATTGACAAATGCTCTGGTGCGGGTGTCAGGTTTTTGAAGATGAATATTTTCTGCGACCTGTCCCGGTATACTGAATATCTCGATGAGAAAGAGAAAATAAGTAAAGAAATAGTCGGGTTGCTGGGAGAAAAGTCACCTGCAATAAACGTTACAATCCATCCTCCCGATAAGCCATGGAAGGTTATAATTGAGGCTGTGGGCATTCTTTCTGATTCGAATGAGGTAGTCACCCGGTTTCATGCCGGCAGGCCTTACGTCGTTATCAGTTCCTCATCGGGCAAAGAGGTGTGGGGTGCGGGCTTCGGTGCCGGCCTCTTTCCTGAAAATACCAGAATGGCAGCTGAGGCGGCATTTGAACAGGTTCTTGAGGTGCTGGGCAAGGAAGGCCTCACCCTTAATAACATTATCCGGCAATGGAATTATATAGGTAATATCCTGAAAGTCAGGGATAAATTTCAGAGCTACCAGATTTTCAATGAGGTAAGAAGCGAATACTATCACAAATACAGAACCGTCCAGGGATTTCCCGCGGCAACGGGTGTGGGAATGGGGCTGGGTGGAGTGATCCTCGATTTCTGTGCCGTTGAAGCGGGAGAATCAGTCAGGATAAAACCTGTAAGCAATCCCAACCAGGTTAACGCCTACGAATACGGGCAGAAGGTCCTTAAGGGAATGCAGGATCAGGGAAAAAAAGTAAAACACCCGCCTCAGTTTGAGAGGGCATTGATGATATCGAACAGCAGGTTCTCGACTCTTTATGTGTCGGGAACAGCATCGATAATAGGGCAGCAGACGATAGGCAAGAATGATGTTGAGAAACAGACACTGGTAACCATTGAGAATATCAGGAAACTTGCTGATGCTGAGAGACTGAGCCAGATAACCGGCAATCCTGAGCAACCCTCTGAGAAGTATATCCTTTTACGGGTTTATATCAAGCGCCGGGAGGATTTCTCACTCGTTAAAGAGATCTGTGCCAGCCATTTTCCTGACGTTCCTGCTGTTTACATTGAAGCCGACATATGCCGCGACGATTTACTGACAGAGATTGAGGCAGAACTGCTTCTGAAACCATAGATTGTATTCTCCTTAAGCCACTGGCTTATGAAAAAGATCTGTTTCTTTTCACTGATTCTTGCACTTATCCTTATTGGGTGTTCAACGCGGGGATGGAAGGAAATACCTGGCGGGATAGTTATTGATCTTAAGGGAAAAAGAGGACATGATGCCAGAAAACTTAAGATTGAACTCTTCAGCGACCGGATCATTCATGTTTCGGCTACCCCCGAAAAAAGATTCTCAAAAGAGAAAAGCCTTATTGCTGACCAGTATGCTGAAACGCTCCCTTCATTTAGTGTCCGCGATATGGGGGACAGCCTTGTTATCTCAACTTCCCATGTTAACATCTCTGTATCTCTGGCAACAGGACAGACTGCTTTCTACGACAGGGACTTCAACCAGCTTCTCAAAGAGCCGGAGGGAGGAGGTAAATCCTTCAGGCAGTTTTCTATCGGGGGAACTGACGGATATGCAATCTCCCAGGTGTTTGAATCACCACCTGATGAGGCTTTTTACGGACTCGGCCAGCATCAGTCGGATGAGTTCAATTACAAGGGACTGAACGAGAGCCTTTACCAGTACAATACAAAGGTGTCGGTACCTTTTCTGGTTTCCAGCAGAAATTACGGCATATTGTGGGATAACTACTCGCTGACAAAATTCGGAGATCCCCGTGAATACTCTGAAATGGATCTTTTCCGGCTGACTGATGCCAATGGTGAGGAGGGGGCTCTTACAGCCACATACCGCAGCAGCACAGATCCATCTGAGATTTTTCTGCAGAGGAGGGAACCTGCTATTGACTATGAGAATCTGGAAACAGTGAAGAATCTCCCAGTAAATATAAACCTCGGAAGATCATCTGTGACCTGGTCCGGGACAATTGAGCCGGAGGAGACAGGTGAGTATCATTTCAGGCTTTATTATGCCGGATATGTAAGGTTATTTCTTGATAACGAGGAGATTGTAGCTGAAAGGTGGCGAACTGCATGGAACCCTAACACATATAAGTTCAGGGTGAATATGGAGAAGGGCAAGCCATATGATCTGAGAATTGAATGGAAGCCCGATGGCGGGGTATCATATATAGGACTGAAAGCCCTGAGCCCCCGTTCTGAGGAAGATCAGGGCAACCTTGCACTCACCTCGGAAATGGGGAACCATATTGATTACTGGTTCATTTACGGAGAAAACACCGATGAGGTTATAAGCGGGTACAGGCAGATCACGGGAAAAGCCCCGATAATGCCGAAATGGTCGCTGGGATACTGGCAGAGCCGCGAACGTTACAGGTCTCAGCCTGAGCTTCTGAACGTTTTGAGAGAGTTCCGCAGGAGAGAGATCCCCATCGACAATATTGTGCTCGACTGGTCCTACTGGCCGGTTGACGCCTGGGGATCGCACGAGTTTGATCCGAAACAGTTCCCCGATCCCGCGGGGATGGTCGATGAAGTTCACCGGCTGAACGCAAGGATTATGATATCCGTATGGCCGAAGTTCTATCATACAACCGGACATTTCAGGGAGTTCGACAGGAAGGGCTGGATGTACAGGCAGGCTGTCAACGACAGCATAAGAGACTGGATAGGAGAGGGGTACATAGGTTCTTTCTACGATGCCTACAGCCCCGGGGCAAGGGAGCTCTTCTGGAACCAGATGAGGGAGCACCTCTGGACAAAAGGCTTTGACGCCTGGTGGATGGATGCATCAGAACCTGACATTCTGTCGAATGCGAGTATTGAATACCGTAAACTTCTGTCAACTCCAACTGCTATGGGACCCTCAGCAAAATACTTCAACACCTATGCCCTTATGAACGCAATGGCGATTTATGAAGGACAGAGAAGCGTTGCTCCGGACAGAAGGGTTTTTCTGCTTACCAGGTCGGGTTTTGCAGGATTGCAGAGATACTCAACTGCAGTCTGGAGCGGAGATATAGGGACACGTTGGGAGGAACTCGGGGCACAGATACCGGCAGGGCTCAATTTTTCACTTTCAGGAATACCTTACTGGACAATGGATATAGGCGGATTCTGCGTGGAGAACAGGTATGTAAGAGCCAAAGAGGGCTCGGAAGATATTGAGGAGTGGAGAGAGCTTAATGCAAGATGGCACCAGTTCGGTGCATTCTGCCCACTCTTCAGGAGTCACGGGCAGTTCCCGTACCGGGAGATTTACAACATTTCACCGGAGGGCCATCCCGCCTACAACAGTATGGTTTATTACAACAAACTCCGCTATTACCTCATGCCGTATATCTACTCGCTGGCAGGGCTGACATACTTCAACGATTATACGATTATGCGGGCGATGGTGATGGATTTCGGCTATGATAAGAATGTAAGGAATCTTGGCCATCAGTACATGTTCGGCCCTTCATTGCTTGTGGCTCCTGTGACGGAGTATAAGGCACGGACAAAGGATGTATATCTCCCCGCAGCTTCAGGCTGGTACGATTTCTATACCGCGAAATACTTCCCGGGAGGAGAGAAGGTGATTGTTGATGCGCCCTACGGGAGGATCCCGCTGTTTGTGAAGGAAGGATCAATAATACCTGTAGGACCCGAAATACAGCATACAGGAGAGAAACCTGCCGATCCGGTTACCCTGCTAGTTTATACAGGCAGGAGCTGTGCATTCACATTATATGAAGATGAAGGAACTGATTACAGCTATGAGGAGGGCGAGTGCAGTACGATAAAATTCAGTTTCGACAACAGTACCGGCGAACTGACTATCGGAGAACGGAACGGGACCTACAAAGGAATGTCCGAGGAGAGGGTTTTCAATATTGTATGGATAAGCAGGGAAAAACCGGTCGGCTTTGAACCGGGAATGACTCCGCATCAGACGATCAGATACAATGGCGCCAGGATCGTTGTGAAGAGAATATCCTGAATGATTTTCAATATTTATTAATTTAGCGAAAACTAATCTATAACCACAAAATGAAAAAAGCTCTGCTATTATTAATCTTAGTTGTTACGGGAGGATTATTAATCCCATCATGCAATCAGTCAGCAAAAAACAAAGGCTCCGCAAGAAAAGAGTTTTTCGG
>CAYRQY010000019.1:0-19709 GCA_964426435.1 uncultured Rikenellaceae bacterium
GATACTAACCCAAACGAGAAAGTAACATATTATCCGCTAACAGGAACACGGTTGAATCCCGGAGTTATAGCATTCCATCTGGGGAAAGAGTTTTATGGCAGGAAAGATGTCTTCTGGAGCACATATTTTACCCAGATATCAAATGCCCTTGAAAGGGAATTTCTCGGTGAGTTAGCCCTTAAAGCACGAATTCTGGATGAGTCGGACAAACTGTATAAAACACTGTTTAACCTTATCTCACATGAATTCAGAATACCTATAGCTACCATTATGGGGGCTACTGATACACTTTTAACGGCTTCAACTACAGAAAACAACAGGAGTGAGTTGTTTAACGAGATTCTAAAAGCATCAACACGCCTGAATCATCTGATAGAAAACCTTCTGAATATGTCCCGCCTCGAAAGTGGCAAGTTATCAGTAAGGCCAGACTGGTGCGACATAAATGATCTTGTTAACAAAGTAATCAGTGACCTCAGGGATGAATTGAGGCACTTCAATCTTATAAAAAAGATTCCGGACGACCTGCCGCTGATCAGGCTGGATTTTGGCTTAATGGAACAGGTTTTGTATAATCTTCTTCTTAATGCCTGCCAGTATTCACCTGTTTCGTCAGATATTACTCTGGAGGCCATGTATGAGAAAGGGAATCTTATACTTATATTTACTGACAAAGGCCCGGGCTTGCCTCCGGAAGCAATATCAAAGGTTTTTAACAAGTTTTTCAGGGTTGACGATTCCAGAGCAGGGGGATTAGGATTGGGATTATCAATTGTAAAAGGTATAATTAAATCGCATAAGGGACTTGTAAAAGCGGAGAACAGCCAGGATGGAGGAGCCAGGTTCACAATTACAATACCTTCTGCGATACCTGACATGAAGGAAATAAGATTGATAAATGACTGAGAATGATTCAATTCTGATTATTGATGATGAGGTTCAGATTCGTCGTCTGCTTGAGATCTCCCTGGGAGCACATAATTTTGTTACCTTCTTTGCCTCTGATGGAAAGAGCGGTCTGATCGCCGCCGCAACCCATAATCCCGCGTTAATCATTCTTGATCTCGGACTGCCTGATATTGACGGCCAGAAGCTGATAACAAAGCTAAGGGAATGGTACACGAGACCGATTATAGTATTATCAGTAAGGGATTCGGAGGAAGATATCGTAAGAGCTTTGGAAAGCGGGGCAAATGATTATCTGACCAAACCCTTCAGAAGCGGTGAACTCATAGCACGAATTCGTGTATCAATAAGAATTGCGGGAGAGAAAAAAGATTGTCCGGTGCTTGAATTGGGATCCCTGACCATTGATACTATCAACCATATAGTCCGTAAGAATGGGGAGATCATTCGACTGACATCGACAGAGTTCTCCCTTCTGGCACTTCTGGCAAAGAATTACGGAAGGGTACTCACTCATCAGTTTATCCTTAAGGAGGTATGGGGTTATGGTTACCAGGAACAAACGCAATACCTGAGGGTGTTTATGGCACAACTAAGAAAAAAAATTGAAGATAATCCGGCAAATCCGGTCTTCCTGATAACTGAATCAGGGATAGGTTACCGTTTTGGCAACTAATGATACAAAACAGTTTACTGAGATAATATCCTGGCACTTTCTCATATCAGGGTCAACCTGATACCATTTCAGAAGACTCTTTATAAAATCTTTATACCTGTAAGCATAATCTTTGCATTTTGCTTATGAATAATATAACATTTTTGCGCCTTGATTTCTGTAAAGGCGGATGAAGCTTATAAATACATTGGTAATCCTCAGAATTTCAGGCATAATCCTGTTAATTCTTACTTTTTCATTTCTTCTCTGTGTTCCTGTGGCAGCAATATATAAGGAACCAATTGCGCCATTTCTTATTTCAGGTGCAATTACCATGATTTTATCTTTCTTTCTTATTGGAGATTTCAGGAAAATGACTCTTTCAAAAATAACGAACAGGGAGGGATTTATTGCAGTTACGGTTTCATGGTTCATTATAATCTTGTTTGGCACTCTGCCCTTTTTAATTAGCGGTTCAATACCCTCATTCGTAAATGCGTTTTTTGAGTCCAGCTCCGGCTTTACTACTACCGGCTCCTCTGTTATTAATGATATCGAGGCACTTCCCTACAGCATCCTGTTCTGGAGAAGTCTGACCCACTGGATCGGAGGTCTGGGGATTATAGTTCTGATGATCATTGTATTGCCATCGCTGAAAATAACCGGATATCAGTTATTCAGGCTTGAGTCATCTCTCCGGGAAAAGCTTCATCCGAAGACCAAAGCAATGGGTTTCAGGTTTCTGTTCATCTATCTGGCAATTACTGTGATTGAGACCATCCTGTTATACGCAGGGGAAATGAACCTTTTCGACAGTATCTGCCATTCTTTTGCTACTGTAGCTACAGGGGGATTCTCCACAAAAAACACGAGTTTAGTAGATTTCTCACCCTATAGTCAGTATGTTATTACATTGTTCATGTTCCTTTCCGGAGTTAATTATGTTGTGTACTATTATCTGGCAAAATTAAACTTCAGAAGAATTAAAATTAATGAGGAACTCTGGTTTTATACTGTAATTACAGTCTTTTCAGTTGTAATTACCACAGCTATTTTGTATACCAATAATTCCGGATCCTTTGAAGAAACATTCAGGGAAGCCTCCTTTCAGGTTGTATCCGTGATTTCCTGTACCGGCTTCGGCTCGGCTGATTATTTGTTATGGCCCTCCGGCGCACTTCTTCTCCTGTTTTTTCTGATGTTTGCTGGAGGCAGCATGGGATCGACAAGTGGCGGAATCAAAATGGCAAGGCATCTGATAGCATTGAAAAACATAAAATATATATTTGTCAGATTGACACATCCTAATGCGATTCCCATGATAAAATTGAATGGCAACCCTTTATCACAAAAGGTCAACATCTCAATAATGTCATTTATCGTTCTTTATATTTTTATTTTCATGACAGGAACAATAATTGTAATGATAACCGGTGTTGATCCTGTCTCATCTGCCGGAGCAGTAGCTGCCTCCATGGCCAACCTTGGCCCGGGTCTCGGAAGTGTCGGACCAATGAGCAATTATGAACACCTGCACTCAATAACCAAAATTGTTCTCTGCCTCCTAATGGTAATAGGAAGGCTCGAAATCTATACTGTCTTCATCTTACTTACCAAATCATTCTGGAAGCTTTGAATCTTCGAACAGGTTCAAATGTGGCTATATTGAAAATTGTTAGTTGCAGCAAATCCGTTTAGCCAGACGGGGCAGAAGCATATTCATTCATTTCACCTGATTTTATATAACTAACAACATATCACATCATTAATACCTGCGGAGACAAAGGAATCAATTTAAAAGTATAAAATTGTTTTCAGATATTGCAGTTTTTATTTATTTTACAGAGATATAACCAAGCCTGCGAGCATTAGAAAACAGAAATATGGAACAACCGACCGGAACAAAGCGATTCGGCACAGGGCCGGTGTTTTTCACGGCAATATCTACTATACTGGGAGCCATACTCTTCCTGAGATTCGGGTTTGCAGTGGGAACGCTCGGGTTCTGGGGTGTATTGCTCATTATCCTCCTTGGGCATGTACTTACAATACCGACAGCTTTTGCAATATCAGAACTGGCTACCAATAAAAGAGTTGAGGGCGGAGGCGAATACTTTATCATTTCGCGGTCGTTCGGCCTGAATATTGGAGGGACAATAGGAATCGCACTTTTCCTCTCTCAGGCAATAAGTGTGGCTTTTTATGTGATTGCTTTCACCGAGGCATTTGAGTTCCTGTTCAATTTCTTCGAAAATTCACTGAATTTCACACTCCCCAGGCAGGTTATCAGCCTTCCTGTTATGGCAGTCCTGGGATTTGTTATCCTTAAGAAAGGAGCCAATCTGGGAGTTAAAGCACTCTATATCGTGGCAGGTATTCTTTTTATCTCGCTGCTCCTTTTCTTTCTCGGATCGACTGAATACGGAGCAGCCTCCGGCAACAAAATACCTGCGGGCGATTTGAGGAACCTCAACAGTTTTTTTGTGGTTTTTGCGATTGTTTTTCCTGCCTTCACAGGGATGACAGCTGGCGTAGGTCTTTCAGGAGACCTTAAGAAGCCTTCGAAATCGATTCCGCTTGGCACAACAACAGCCACCATAGCAGGAATGCTTATTTATATTGCTGTTATATATAAGCTCACTGTGACTGCCAGTCCGGAAGACATGCTGAGCAATCAGCTGATAATGGCCAGGATAGCTATAGCAGGCCTTGTCATTATTCCGATCGGACTTGCAGCTTCAACAATGTCTTCAGCCCTGGGATCGGTTATGGTCGCCCCGAGAACACTTCAGGCACTTGCCCTGGATGCTACCTTCCCCTCGAAGAAGATCAACAAATGGCTTGCCTATGGAAGAAGATCGGACGGGGAACCGGTGAATGCTTCGCTGGTAACGGTTATCATAGCATTTGTTTTCGTGGCACTGGGGAGCGTAAACGCCGTTGCACAGATAATATCGATGTTCTTTCTTGTCACATACGGTTCGCTATGCCTTATTTCCTTCCTGAACCATTTCGGATCCTCACCTTCATACCGCCCTTCATTCAGGTCGCGCTGGTATCTGTCGCTAGCCGGATTCCTGATCGCAGTCTGGGTTATGTTCAGGATAAATGCTCCTTATGCTATCTCTTCGATTCTGGTAATGATAACCCTTTACACATATATCAAGTATTATCACAGGGACCGGCACGGCCTGGAATCACTCTTCGCAAATGCGCTGTTCCAGGTAAACCGTAACCTGCAGGTTTACCTTCAAAGGAAGGAGAGCAGGAAAAAGGCCAAGGAATGGAGGCCCAGTGCCATATGCATCTCAAAAGACTCTTTTGTCAGGGCTCGCGCCTTTCAGATGCTTAACTGGATCTCATACAGGTATGGTTTTGCAACATATCTTCACCGCATCGACGGATACTACTGCAGGGCAACAAGTGAGCAGGCTTCCGAAGAACTGGCGAGGCTGATAGAGCTTTACGACACAACCAACAATCATGTTTATGTCGATACAATTATTTCTCCCTCATATACGTCCGCGATTGTCCAGGCAATTCAGGTTCCGGGTATTTCCGGGATGGAAAACAACATGGTCATTTTTGAGTATGATAAGGAATATCCTGATAATCTGAAAGAGATTATCGAAAACATCCGTTTGATAAAAGCCGGTAATTTCGATATCTGCCTTCTGGCTACCAGCAGGAAAGACCTGGTCTTCCGTAACGGGATACATATCTGGATCAAGTTTGACGAACCGGAGAATGCAAGTCTTCTCATACTGCTTAGTTTCATTATTTTAGGTCATCCCAGCTGGAAGAAAGCCAATATAAGGATATTTGAAATTTGCAGACCTGAGGAGTATGACAGGACAAGGAGCAAACTCTCCGAGTTGGTCATCTCAGGAAGATTGCCGATAACCGAAAAGAACATCGAAATAGTGCAGGCGGAGCCGGGCGTATCAACAAAAAGCTACATTAATGTAAAGTCAGCAACAGCTGCGCTTACCATGATAGGGTTCAGGGTAGAGGGGCTGAAACACAACGGGGAAGCCATTCTTGGCGGTTACGACCCGACCGGAACGATACTCTTCGTGAACGCACATAACGAAAAGGAGATAATCTGAGAAAACAGCCTGTATTTCCCCTTTTGAGCTAGTTCTTCCTGATAAGAAGCCAGGTGTCTGAGTAAACCGGAAAACCAGCCCTGATTCTTCTTATTTCGGCTCGTGCTTCGGCAATGTTTTCTGTCGACAACACCGAGACCCTGTAGAGACCTGCTTCGTTTCTCACTATTTCTGAAGAAAAACCGTCTTTCCTTATCTGACCCTGATGCTTTCGGGCATTATCGGGATTCCTGAAGCTTCCTATAATAACATAATAGCTGAAAAGATCAGGATCATTTTCACCCATTCTTACCAGTCTCTCTTCAACTTCCTTTACAGGTTTCGCAGACAGATCCCTGCTTTCTGCGGTCATTACAACATTATCGCTCCGGGTGTTTTTGCTTTTTTTCAGCAATTTGTTTGTCCCTGAACAGGAACAGGATAAGATGATGATCGCTAATAAAAAAAGTCCTGAAAATCTTGTCATTGATCTATTGAGTTTTCATTTTAATGATAGAAATTTTGAAAAGAGGGTGTCTTTTTGAGACACCCTCCTTCAAACAAGTAAATAAAGGTTAAAAAAAGAATCATTTCAGTCTGATACGGCAATTGCCTATGTTAATATTGTTACAAAGTATCTGAATGCTGTAATCTCCTGCTGCAAGCTTCTCCTTTGCGGTATAGGTCAGCACAACCTGCCTCGATTCCTCGAATTCTCCGGTAAGCGGAGAGAGGCTTGCAGTAAGGTTTCGTCCGTTATCAGGAAAGATCCAGTTGAGGGCTTTGTTATCAGGATTTATGGCTTGTCCTGAAGGTGTTGTTATCCTGAAACTTATCTCTTCTGTCAGACTGCGAGGAACCTCGAAAGTAACATTCAGTCGTTTTGTCCTGGAAGCAAATATCACAACTCTTTCCTTCTTCTTACCCCGGACCGCAGTAACCAGGAAATTATCTGAATTGTAATTAAGTGCCTGCCTAAGTTGTTCCGAGATCTCTTTTTTCTCATTCTGCAGGTTGTCGATTGACTTCTGGAGTTCACCCGACCTTGCCATAAGTTTATCATACTCCGACCTGAGCCTTTGAGACTCCTGCTCCAGGTCGGCCTTTACCTTCTGCAATTCCTCTAGCTCCTTTCTGACGTTCCGGAGAGATCTGTTCTCTCCGTTAAGGGCATTTATTCTTCTTTCATGGTCCGCAATTTTCTGATTTACCTCTTCCAGTAATTTGCGGTTAGCTTCATCTTGTGCCGCCAGAGCTGATAATTCTGCCTTCAGCTTCTCCGAATCTCGTTCGATCTGGAGTTTCTCGGACAGCAGCTTTTCGTTTTTCAGCTTTTCAGCCCCCAGGTCATTCTTGTTCCTTGAATTTGAGACGAAAGCATAGACTGACGCAACCAGCAGAAGAGCAATCACCCCTGCCAGTACATATGTGATGGTGTTTCCCTTTTCTGTGCTCATAATCATTAGGATTAATTCAGCGGCCAAATTAAACCATACCTATTAAAGGAGCATTAAACCGGCATTAAAAGCGGATTAAAGACTGATGAAATATCCGGAAGTGCTTTTTTCAGGAAAAGGAGGGCAGTCGCAGTATGGCTTTAGTCCCTTTACCGGGTTTCGATAACAACTCGAAAGTCCCGTTATGGCTGCTGATAATTTTCCGGACAAGAGAAAGGCCTATTCCGAAACCGGGTATTGTATTGACATTCCTTCCCCTCTGAAATGGCTCAAATATCCTCTCAAGGTCTTTTTCTTCAATACCGATACCGTTATCGATGAAGCTGATAGTTATCCACCCGTCTGAACAGTCGAGATTGATGTTTACCCTGTTATCTCCCGAATACTTGCACGCATTTTCCATAATGTTGCTTACTGCAGTCTTAAGAAGGAATTCATCACCTGATACTTCCATCTGGTCCGCCTCTGCTAATGGCCCTGCTTCGTCACCAATTCTGATGCTTATGTTATAGTCCGGATTTACTCTTCTCATCTCATCCTTTGCCTGCCAGATTATTTCGTCAACCCTCGCCCTGCCATAAACTCTGTCGGTTGTTTCGGTGCTGGCCTGAGCAAGCAGGAGTAACCTGTTTGAAAGATCAATGAGGCTTCTGATATCTTCAGTAATCGACGATATTGCGTTTCGATAATCCTCCCTCCTCCTCTCCTTCATAAGCAGGACCTCCATCTGGCCGTAAATTGCCGTCAACGGATTTCTGATCTCATGAGAAGCATTTGAGATGAAGTCCTTCTGCATCTTGAAAGCTGTCTCAAGCCTTTCCAGCATTTTATTGAATGTCTGCGCCAGCCGTGCAATCTCATCCGTACCATTTCCTTCATGAACCCTTAAGTTAAGGCTTGTGAACGAAATCTCCTCCACCTGACTAACAACACCGGATATCGGTTTCAGAGCCCTTCCTGAATAGGACCATCCTGCGATGGAGAATAAGATGAAGCTTATTAAACAGACCAGGAGCAATATTGTCCTGAGGTTTCTCAGCTTGCCAAGACCGAAAATATCGGATGCCGCTGCAATAACCACAAACCTGTCGTACATTTCGGTATAGAGAATACCAATTACTTCGTATGGCCCCTGTCTGAGCTTTACCTTCCCCTCAAGCCTTATCCTGTCGAGCAGCATTGTATCGCGACTGATAACTCCATTTTCATCGGAGCTGTAAAGAACCTCATTTCTGTAGTTAAGGATAACTACCTTTTCATCAGGAAGGCTCAGCGGATTGTCCTGTTCAATCCTTCTGAGCAGATCTGCATCAACCTCTTCGATATCTATAAGCAGTTTGGCGGTGCTGATTGCCTTGTTCTCCAGCCTGTTATAAAAATCAAGCTGACGATAACCGGCCGAAGAAAAATAGATCGCACCGGAAGCACATATCATTATTACTCCTCCTATCAGGAGAAATTGAAGAGTCAGTCTTGTACGAATCTGCAAACTAAGCATCCCCAAACAAATAGCCCAGACCTATCCTGGTATGAATCAATTTCTTATCAAATCCTCTGTCGATCTTCTTCCTTAGAAAATTTACATAGACATCAACCACATTGGTGTCAAATTCGTAGTTAATATCCCACACTTTCTCAGCGATGTCTGATCTTGCAAGAACCCTGCCCCTGTTTCTCATAAAGAACTCAAGCAAAGCAAACTCCCTGGCTGTAAGATTTATCTCGGCACCACCCCGTTTTGCAGTTTTCCTGTCAAGGTCAAGCTCCAGGTCGGCATAGACCATTCTGTTTACAGATTCCTGATTGAGATCAGACCTCTTGAGCAAGGCCTTCACCCTGGCAAGCAATTCCCTGAATTCAAATGGCTTAACCAGATAATCATCTGCACCGGCATCAAAACCTGAAAGTTTGTCCTCTGTTGTACCAAGGGCGCTAAGCATAAGCACGGGTATCCGGGGATGAAAACCCTTTAATCTTCTGCAAAGGTCAAGGCCGTTGATAACCGGGATTATAATATCAACAATATACAGTGAGTACTCATATTGCGTTGCCAGCTTTATTGCCGATAATCCGTCGTAGGCAACGTCAACCTCATAATGGCTTTCTTCAAGCCCTTTCCTGATAAAGGCAGCAACCTTGGGTTCATCTTCAGCCAGAAGTATCTTCATCCGGTTATGGTTTTTCCTTCACGTTCTCAACTATCGGTACCAGCCTTCTCACTTCAGATACTTTTTGATATTATAAAGCTTATTAAGTGCCTCCATCGGAGTCAGGTTATCAATATCCAGGCCAAGCAGTTCGTCGCGTATCTGCTTAAGCACAGGGTCGTCAAGCTGAAAGAAACTCAGCTGCAAACCTTCCCTGTGCCCGGCAATTTCGGCGATCGGTTTAGTCAGTTCATTCTTTTCGTGGCTCTGCTCCAGCTCCTTAAGTATCTCCGAAGCACGGCTGACCACGCTGCCCGGCATACCTGCCATTTTGGCCACATGAATGCCGAAGCTATGTTCGCTGCCACCCCTCTTAAGCTTTCTCAGAAAAACGATCTTGTTATTGAGTTCCCTGATGGAGATATTGTAATTCCTTACCCTTGGAAAAGAGTTTTCCATCTCATTTAGCTCGTGATAATGTGTCGCAAAGAGTGTTTTTGCCCTGTATCTGTTTTCGTGAAGGTACTCCACCATTGCCCAGGCGATCGATATGCCGTCGTAAGTGCTCGTCCCCCTGCCTATCTCATCAAGCAGAATAAGGCTGCGGTCCGACAGGTTATTCAGGATGCTTGCCGTTTCGTTCATCTCGACCATGAATGTTGATTCTCCAAGGCTGATATTGTCTGACGCGCCTGTGCGTGTAAATATCTTGTCAACCAGTCCGATCACCGCTTTCCGGGCCGGCACAAAACAGCCTGTCTGTGCAAGAAGCACAATCAGTGCTGTCTGCCGTAAAAGGGCAGATTTCCCCGACATGTTTGGCCCGGTAAGGATTATGATTTGCTGGTCCTCTGTATCAAGAAGTACATCATTCGGTATATAGGACTCACCCGGAGGGAGCTGTCTTTCAATAACCGGGTGTCGTCCCGATGTGATTTCAAGCTTTGCCGAATCGTTCAGATCCGGTTTTACATAGTTGTTCTCCGAGGAGACGACGGCAAAGGATCTCAGGCAATCGAGTCGCGCAATAAGTGAGGCATTAACCTGTATCTGAGGAATATATTCAAGTGCTGCAAGAACCAGCTCATTAAAGAGCTTTGTCTCCATCGACAGGATCTTTTCCTCCGCTCCAAGGATCTTCTCCTCATATTCCTTAAGCTCTTCGGTGATATATCTTTCAGCGCTGACCAGGGTCTGCTTCCTGATCCACTCCGGCGGGACTTTTTCCCTATGGGTATTTCTGACTTCGATATAATAACCGAACACATTGTTGAAACTCACCTTAAGTGAAGGGATACCGGTTCGTTCGCTCTCCCTGCACTGAAGATCGGCCAGGTAATCCCTGCCATGATACAGTATTGTCCTCAGCTCATCAAGTTCATCCGACACACCTGTGGCAATTACATTGCCGCGGTTTATCTGAAGCGGGGGATCATTTGTCAGCACCTTATCTATCCTTTCTGCCAGCTGCCTGCAGGGATTAAGCTGGTCAGAAAGTTCTGAAAGCGGCATGCAGCCTGTCTCACCGCAGAGGCTTTTAAGAGGCTCAGCAGCCTTGAGAGCCCTTTTAAGCTGGACCATCTCCCGCGGATTGATCCTGCCAACCGCAATTTTTGAAACCAGTCTCTCAAGATCACCTGTCTGGTGAATCAGTTCCGATAATTTATCCCTGAAAGGGGTATTATCAACAAAGAACCCGACGATCTCAAGCCGTTTGTTAATCGGTTCAATTTCCTTCAGGGGCATCGACACCCATCTTTTAAGAAGTCTTCCACCCATGGGCGATATTGTACTGTCCAGCACATCAATAAGTGTTTTCGCTCCCTCATAGACAGGGTGAAAAAGCTCCAGGTTCCTTATGGTGAACTTATCGAGCCAAACATACCGCTCCTCCTCAATCCGTGATATTGATGTTATATGCCCAAGCTGTTCATGCTGTGTGATGTCGAGGTAATAAAGTATTGCACCGGCTGCAATAATTCCGAATGAAAGGTTCTGAACCCCAAAACCCTTCAGCGAGGTTGTCTCAAACTGCTTAAGAAGCCTGTCGCCGGCAGCTTCGGCTGTGAAGATCCAGTCGTCCAGCCTGAACGTGTAATATCTGTTACCGAAAGATTCTAGGAAAAGCTCTCTCTTCCCCTTTTCAAAGAGGACCTCTTTTGGCTGTAAATTGCTGAGCATCTGGTCTGCATATTCAATAGTACCCTCCGAAACTAGAAACTCCCCGGTGGAGATATCAAGAAAAGCAATGCCCGCGATTTTACGGTCGATATGAACAGCTGCCAGAAAATTGTTTTCCTTGTGAGTAAGCACATTATCATTAAGGGATACACCAGGTGTCACAAGCTCGGTAATCCCTCTCTTCACTATCTTTTTTGCCAGTTTCGGGTCCTCGAGCTGCTCGCAGATTGCCACACGCTGGCCTGCCCTGACCAGGCGTGGCAGATAGGTATCGAGAGCATGATAGGGAAACCCTGCCAGTTCAACAAAAGAGGCTGCTCCGTTAGCCCTTCTTGTGAGAGTAATACCGAGTATGCCCGAAGCCTTGATAGCGTCCTCGCCGAACGTTTCATAAAAATCCCCCACCCTGAACAGCAGTATGGCATCGGGGTGCTTTGCCTTGACGCTGTAATACTGCTTCATCAGCGGCGTCTCGGCATATTTACGGGGATCAGACATCTGGGGATGCAATGTTCGTTGATTCGCAACAATCTATACTTCATAACAAAGATACACCGAAGGGGTAATTAATATAGCGCTCTTTAAAATTTGTTCATAAAATAGCAGCGGGAGGTTTTGGTATACATCTTTCAGCCTGAGGACTGGTTTGAGTGGATTCCTGCATATTTTTATCATTGTTAATCCCCGACTGATTTTCTATCTTGGACTGAAATGTTTTAAAAACCGTTTATAGCATGAAAAAGGTCCTTATCCTTGGCGCCGGGCTTGTGGCAAAGCCCCTTGTTGAGTATCTGCTTGAAAAAGGATTCAGTGTGAATATTGCCACATCAACCAGGGAAAAGGCCGACAGGCTTATCGGTGATCATCCGGCAGGATCGTCGCTTAAATGGTCCATGGAAGATCATAATACTCTCGGCCGGCTTGTGGGGGAGAATGATCTTACTGTATCTCTTCTTCCCCCCAGGTATCATACCGATGTTGCCAGAATCTGCATTGATCATCGCAGGCCGCTGGTTACCACTTCATATGTTCAGCCCGCTATGCAGTCGCTGGATGAAGAGGCAAAAAAAGCCGGGATCATTCTTTTAAACGAAATTGGCCTTGACCCGGGTATCGATCACATGAGCGCCATGAAGATTATCGATCATGTTCACGGACAGGAAGGACAGGTAGAGGAATTCTACTCGATCTGCGGTGCCCTCCCTGCTCCCGAAGCTGCTGATAATCCTATGGGTTATAAATTCTCGTGGAGCCCCAAAGGGGTGATCCTGGCCAGCCGCAACAGCGCCCTGTACCTTAAGAACGGGAAAAGGATCTCCGTTGATCCGGAAAACCTGTTCAGGGACAGGTTCAGTTATTCCTTTCCCGGTGTCGGCGGGCTGGAGGTCTATCCCAACAGGGACTCAATAAGTTACATTGATATTTACGGCATCCCCGAAGCAAGAACCATCTACAGGGGAACATTCAGGTACAGGGGTTGGTGCGAAACTCTCGATCTTATGAAAAGCCTGAATATGCTTGACGAAGCAGAAAGCGATTATTCGGGAATGTCGTATGCGCAGTTCATCGCCGGAAGGATCGGATCAAATGCAAATACTGAAAACCTGAAGGAGAAACTGGCCGGAAAGGCTGGCTTGCCGGTCAGCCCGAAAGCACTTGAATCGCTTGAATGGCTCGGATTCTTCAGCGATGAAAGAATACCTTTCGCAAACACTTCACCTTTCGAGATAATCTCGGCAAGGATGATGGAGAGAATGGCGCTTAAAGGAAACGAAAGGGATATGGTGGTGCTGCAGCATATATTCCTTGCATCGTACCCGGGTGAAAAAAGAGAGGTGATCAAATCGGGAATGGTCGACTTCGGGTCACCTTCTTCCAATACTGCCGTGGCACGTACCGTTGCTTACCCTGCAGCTATTGCAATAAGGATGATCCTGGAGAGAAAGCTTAACCTTACTGGAGTCTGCAGGCCGGTTGTTCCCGAAATTTACGATCCGGTTCTGCTTGAATTGAAATCACTTGGCATAGAGATGAAAGAGGAGTATGGGTTACCTGAAAACGGTATGATTCGCATATCATAGAAGCCTTTCCACCGCCATTGCCACCAGGGGCAGTGTAAGGATGCTGATAATGGTGGAAATAAATACATTACCAGCAGCAAGACGGTCATCGGCTCCCATCTCCTTTGCCATAATAACGACCGTAACCATGCAGGGCATGGATGCCTCCATTATTATCACCGATGAAACAATCTTATCGGGAGACAGACCGGTTAAGGCCCCGGCAAGATAAAACAGCGAAATAAGCAATACGGGTACCAGAATAAGCCGGTTAAAGCTTACAAGGTAAATACTCTTCCTTTTCAATATCCCCCCGACATCCGACAAAGCCAGCAATGCCCCGATGTACAGCATCGACAGCCATGTGTTTGCAGATCCGAGCTCAGCCAGCGGGGTTACCACAAGTTTTGGAATCCTTACTGAGAATATAAACATCAGAAGCCCGGCCAGAGTGGCAATCGTGTTTGGGTTGATCACCCTTTGCAGGCTTTTCTTCCATGGGGTTCCATCTCCCCTGGTAAGTACAACAACACCTGCAGTCCACATCATAATTGTTGAAACGAGCTGAAACATGCTGGCGTACAGAAGCCCTTCCTCTCCGTATAAGGCTGCGATAAGGGGAAATCCCAGGAAGATCGTATTCCCGAACATTGAGTGTATCCGGAACACGGGAATATCTTCCGTGCGGATCCTGTATATCCTTGAAAGTCCCCATCCGGCAAAAAACAGGAACAGTATCACCAGCACTGAAACTGACAGAACAGTGAAACTATTCGCAAGAAGCCTGGGTGTGGCTTCAAGCTTGAGAAAATTGGTAAAAAGCATTAGGGGAAGGGAGATATTGAATATCACCTTCGAAAGCACATCTTTCGTTCCCCCGGAAAGCACTCCAAATCTGGCAGCAGCAGCGCCAATCAGCGCCACTACTGCCAGAATGAAGATTTGGGATAATATTATTGAGGTCTCCGTTGCTTAAAGCTTATATGGCCTCCTGTACTCGTAGTGCATAAGCCTGTGAGCAGATGCTTCCGGGTCATTCACGAAGGTGTAGGTTGCCGGATCCCACCTTACCGGGCGTCCAAGCTCATGTGCAATATTTCCGAGGCAGCAGGTTATTGATGTGCTGGCCCCAACCTCGATCGATGCTATCGGCTTCTTGCGCGATCTTACGCAATCAATGAAGTTCTGCATATGGGGTGAGCTGATCTCGAACTGGAGTCCTGCCTGTGTCGGTGCCGGACGTGCCTGGGTCTGAGTCTGGGCCTGGGCCTGCCGTGCCTGTGCAGTCTGTCTCTGCTGCTGTTGCTGCTGAGGCACCTGCTGAACCGGAGGTCTCTCTCCTCTTGGCTGCGGGCGGTTCCCGGCTATCCCGGCAGGAATAAGGGAAGGATCAGAACATCCTATGTATCCGCGGGCAACTTCAATCCAGCCCTTCGTACCGATAAATTTAATCCCCTGGGCTCCGGGATTATCCTCAAGATAAGGTTGTTCGGTCATCACTACTCCGCTGAGGAATTTGAAGGTCATGTACGGCTGTCCCTTATAACCTTTCGGAATAACCTCATGGGGTGCCGATCCGTCCATACCTATGGCAGCCTGGGCAATATCAAACATATGGGCTCCCCAGTCGGCTGTATAACCGTTGCCAGTCTCAAGGTACCAGCGCCATGCACCCCACAGTGTCTCATTCTGAACAGGATTGAGTGAAATAGGCGGAGCAAGGTCGGGATGATAAACAATCTTGTTGTCATTAAGAGGTCCGAGCCACAGGTTCCAGTTAAGGTTTCCGGGTATCGGGGTAGCAGGAAGATCAAGCGGTTTCGGGGGATCGCCCACCTTGGCGTAAATCTTTTCGATATGCCCGATGGCTCCGGCCTGTACAAGTTCGATGGCCTTCTGGAACTCCCTGCTTGAACGCTGCTGGCTGCCTACCTGAACAACCCTTTTTGTGTCGTTGGCAACGCGTGTCATAACCAGGGCCTCCTTAATTGTATATGAAAGAGGCTTCTGCACATAAACATCCTTCCCGGCCTGGCAGGCGTGTATTGTCTGCAGTGCATGCCAGTGGTCGGGTGTTACCACCTCGACAATGTCTATATCCCTGCGCTCCAGCAACTGCTCATAATGCTCATAGGTGTCACAGCGCGGGGCAAGTCCCTTCGACTTCTGCCACTCCTCGATAGTCCTCTTGTACCTTAGCTGTTTGTTCGTGTCGACATCACAGCATGCAACTACCTGAAGACCCTCAGCACCGGCAAATCCCCTGAAATCGGAGAGAGCCTGACGGCCAAGTCCTATAGCTCCCATCAATATCCTGTCACTTGGCGCCACCTTCACACCATTGATCACATAGCTGGGAAGTATTGTCAGGCCTGTAAGGCCGATAGCTGACAATCCCAGGAAATCGCGACGATTAAGTCCTTTCTTTGTTTCTCCTTTCATAGTATATTAATTAATTCTGTTGATTTATTGAGGGCCAAAAGATAGAAAATATTCTTATCGGAGATGTCCGCGTTTAGGTTTTTTAACTTTATGGATGCTGGAAATGACCGGACAGGTGCCTGCAGCCATCCGGATCAGAACCTGAGGTAGAAATCCCTGGTAAGATCAATGTAGTCATCGGTGTATTCGTGCCGGTTGCCCTTTTCAATTGTAAGAAATCTTTCAGAAACGAGCTCCCTTTTTCTGCTCATGCTGATTATCAGTCTTTTTACCGGTGCCGAAGGCAATGGTCGTACCTTTATTATCCTGTTGCAGAAAAGACCCTTTTCGGCCGATAAGGCAATAAACAGGCTGCCTTCGGGGTAAGGCATAATCAGATCCAATCGCCCCTTTTCGTTCATAAGCCGCAATGCGGCATCGATAATGTCTGAATGTCCTATGGTTACATTATGGCGCGCCATCGATCCGGCCGTATCGGGGTTGCGAAGAGAATCAATGAAAAAGGGCGGGTTTGTTACAATCAGGTCAAATTTCTCATCTCCCGGATCAAAATCCTGAACGGTGCAATTTAGGACTCTTATCCTGTTATTCCATGAGGAGTTTAATATATTCCTGCAAGCCTGTTCACAGGAATCATGATCCGGCTCAATGGCAGTTATTGATGCCTCAGGAAAACGCTGGGCAACCATCAGGGCTATCAATCCGGTTCCCGTTCCGATATCGAGTACCGACATGGCAACATCAACTGCCTGATCCGCTCCTGCCCACGCCCCAAGCAGTACACCATCGGTGCCCACCCTGAACGCACTCCTCTCCTGCTTTATGGTGAATTGCTTAAACCTGAACTCTTCAGCACCCATTATTTTACGCTCCCGAATTGTTCATTTACTCCAAGTCCGAAGAGTGCAAAGTCGTATTTCACCGGGTCGGCCGGGTCAAATTCACGCAGGACTGCAGTAAGCTCTTCAACTGCTTTCCAGTCGCTGGCTTTCCTTTTCAGAATCCCGAGGGTTCTTGCAGTGTTCCCGGAATGAAAATCGAGCGGGATATAGAGCTGCGAGGGGTCTATCCTTTCCCATATCCCGAAATCCACTCCCCTCCCATCCCTTCTCACCATCCACCTCAGGAACATGTTCAGCCTTTTCCCGGCAGCCCCTTTCATCACATCGGCAAAATGCTTCTCGATCCTTGCCGGGTGTGAAAGCGAGAAGAATATTTTACGGAAATATGCCAGGCCCTCCTTTAGAGATCCGCTCTGCTGCATACCTTCAAGTATCACATCTTCCATCGAGCCGTAATTGGAATAGATATGTTTCAGCCCCCTGATAAAATAACCGCAGTCGGACCCGTTGAAAGTCCGGTGTACAAACCGCGACACCGTTACCAGTTCATCCTTCCCGGCATTAATGATAAATTCGTATGGCCGGTTATCCATAAGATCTATCAGTCTCTCACTGCTGCGGAGGATAAGATCCCTCCTGCCCCAGGCAATTGATGCGGCAAGGAAGCCCGAGATCTCTGTATCTTCTTTCCCTTTGAACCGATGCGGGATACTTATCGGATCCGATTCGATGAAGGCAGGCCTGTTATACAACTCAACCTTTTCATCAAGAAACTCTTTCATCTCTGATTTTGTCAATTCCATCCTCCTGTCATTAATGACCATTACATTATCTTATCCAATTCCCGCCCGATTCGATGAATGAGGTAAAAAGGCAGGTTAAGGAGAGTAAATTCCTTTCCTGAAATGGTTCTTGCTTTTTGCACCAAATACTCACCCTGGTAAACCCGTACAGCAATTGTGTGGGGTGCAATTTCCATAAACTGGTGGAGTGATCGAAGCTTGCCAATACTTCCCGACTTAACCTCTATGGGAATGAGTTTACCTTTATAAGGAAAAAGGTAGTCCACTTCAGCGCTGGAATCGGCTTTTTCGCGTGTCCAGAAATAAAGATCATTACTTATTGAAAAACCTGTTGCCAGCAATTCCTGTCCAACAATATGTTCAGCTATAATTCCCAGATGTGTTTCGTTTATATCTTCGTTAAACACAAGTTCTCCCATGATTTTTAATGAGTGATTTATTAATCCCGTATCGACCACGTGCAACCTGGGCTTTCTTCCCAGATTTGGCTTCATGGGCATTTTAGCCGATGTACATGGGTATATCAGTTTAATCAGCATTGTTTTTTCAACCATTCGGAAAGCTTCCCTCATTTCACGGGAACGAAAATCTGAATTGCCAAATTTTTCGAAAGTGACCTTTGTACCACCTTCCTTGAAAACATTTGCAATAATATGCTGAATGTATTGTACCTGTGCTGATGAAACCGCATATTTTTCAATATCATCGGAGTAGGATTGAATAAGGCTTCCAAATATCGCATCAAGTGAAGTGATATCATTTTTTTGCGCATAAATATTCACCACTTCGGGCATTCCGCCAATGGTGGCATACTTTTTAAACCAGGAGAGTAACTGCGAATGTAAAAATGCGGGAACATCTGGTTTCTCGAGCATTTCTGTCAATTGACTGTTACCAGTGGCAAACAAAAACTCCCTGAACGAACAGGGACGCATTGCCATATATTCAACGCGGCCGACAGGGAACGAGATCCTTTTATCTGTTATACTTTCGAGCAACGACCCGGCAGTTATTACATACAAGTCGTTCGCTTCTTCGTAAAAATACCGCAATAATGCCACTGCTTTTTGAGAGTTCTGGATTTCATCAATAAAAATAAGGGTTCTTCCTCCGGCACGCTTTTTACCTGCAAATATGAACATGGAAGTAAGCAAATCAGAAAAAGGGTATTCTTTTTCAAATATTTCCCTGTCACTTTTTTTCTCCAGATTCAAATAGATATACTGGTCAAAATCTTTTGAGAACATTCTAATGGCTGTGGTTTTTCCCACCTGCCGCGCACCCCTCAATACCAATGGTTTACGGCTTGATTTTTCCGCCCATTTTTTTAATTCCTGCAAAATATCCCTTCTGAACACTTAGTTTGCATTGTTAGTTTGAGAAGCAAATATAATCATAAATGTAATAACCTGGGGGTAATTGATTGAAATTGTTGTAACAGATTGGGGGTAATTGATTGAAATTGTTGTAACAGATTGTGGGTAATTATTTGTAAATGTTGTGTCAGATTGTGGGTAATTATTTGAAAAAGCTGCTACAGATTGTGATATTTGAATATTCTGCTTCCCTGATTATCCGAAGGAACATGTTCAGCCTTTACCCGGCATTAATGATAAATTCGTATGGCCGGTTATCCATAAGATCTATCAGTCTCTCACTGCTGCGGAGGATAAGATCCCTCCTTCCCCAGGCAATTGATGCAGCAAGGAAGCCCGAGATCTCTATATCTTCTTTTCCTGTGAACCGATGCGGGATACTTATCGGATCCGATTCGATGAAATCAGGCCTGTTATACAACTCAACCTTTTCATCAAGGAGCTCTTTCAGGTCTTCTTCGGGGATGCCGCCAGAGAGTGTCTCACGGCTCATTTACTATCAGACCGTCCTTTATCTGAAGGATCCTGTCCGACATATTTGCCAGCTGCCTGTCGTGTGTGACTATAACTATTGTCTGGCCGAATGTATCCCTCAGTTTGAAAAACAGCTTATGAAGCTCGTTCTTATTTTCAGAATCGAGGTTTCCTGATGGTTCATCAGCAAGGATTACTGATGGATTATTTATCAGCGCCCGTGCCACTGCCACACGCTGTTGTTCTCCCCCGCTGAGTTCGGAGGGCTTATGCTCCAT
>CAYRQY010000020.1:0-19669 GCA_964426435.1 uncultured Rikenellaceae bacterium
TCTTACAGAGCCGGAGATGCCCTGATCGGTCTAGTCGGGATCGAATTGTATAATAACCTCCGGGTTGGTTATGCATACGATTTCCCGATGTCGGACATCAGGAAAAACACCTACGGTTCGCATGATTTTATGATAAATTATTGTTTTGATCTGAGCCTGGGCAGAAGCCCGTCAAAATATAAAAGTATCAGGTATCTGTAGCATGATTTGAAACTAACTAGCTTGAATTATTAAATACAATGGATATGAAAAAGGTAATCCTGTCTTCTTTGATATTGATAATCATTTTAAGCGGATGCGGTTCCTCTAAAACCGGGGAACTGACAGGTGTCCCGGGAAGAAAGAAATTCTTTGAACCCGAACCATTTGAAATGGCATTCATCCCTGCTGGTAATTTTATGATGGGGCCAAGCGAGCAGGATGCAATGTTTGCCGTAAACAACATGTCAAAGTCGATTACTGTCGAAGCCTTCTGGATGGACCAGACCGAGATGACAAACAATAAATACCGCCAGTTTGTATACTATGTCCGCGATTCAATATTCAGGACCAAACTGGGAGAGGCAGGCATCCCACGACGCGAGTATTTCATGAGCGACCGCGACGGAAATGCTTACGATCCTCCTGTGATCAACTGGGACGAAAGGATCGACCTCAGGGACGAAACAACCAGGGAAGTGCTTGAAGAGATGTTCTACCCGCCCGAGGAGAGATTTGCCGGCAAGAAGCAGATTGACATCCGGAAACTGAACTATTCTTACTATTGGGTTGACTATCAGCAGGCTGCCAAAGTTGACTATGTTTACGACTATGCAAACAATACCGGGAGGTATGTAGGAGTGGTCACTAATCCCGACGGTACGCAGACAGAAGTCAGGGACCGCTCTTCATTTATAAAAAGGAATATCATTAACATCTACCCCGATACGTTATGCTGGATAAGGGACTTCACCTATTCCTTCAACGATCCGCAGGCTTCACTCTATTTCTGGCACCCGTCATTTGACGATTACCCTGTGGTCGGTGTCTCATGGGTGCAGGCAAACGCATTCAGCATCTGGAGAACAGATTATATGAACACGGCCCTCAGAAAGAACGGTATTGCCGATGTACAGTCGTACAGGCTTCCGACCGAAAGTGAATGGGAATACGCAGCCAGGGGAGGTCTCGACCTGTCGATGTACCCGTGGGGCGGTCCCTATACACGGAACTATGAAGGTTGTTTTCTTGCAAACTTCAAACCTCTGCGCGGCAACTATATCGACGACGGATCAGTGTATACAGCCAAGGTGGGATCTTACGAACCCAATGAGTTCGGATTGTTCGACATGGCCGGAAACGTTGCCGAGTGGACCCTCGGAGCCTACCACCCGTCGGGATATATCTTCCAGCACGACCTTAATCCCAACTATGAATACAATGCCAAACCCCAGGATCCTGCTGTGCTTAAGAGAAAGGTGATCAGGGGAGGTTCATGGAAAGATATAGCATATTTCCTTCAGACCAGCACACGGGATTACGAATACCAGGATTCAACCAAATCATACGTGGGATTCCGCAACGTAAGATCATACATAGGAGTAAATTAACGGAAAAGAGTAAAATAACCCTAAAATAATCAGGTATATGAGCCTAGCAACATTAGTACAAAGCAGCGGATGGAAGAATTTTATGGCCAAATTATATGGTATCGGAGCTTCTATCGTTATCATCGGTGCACTCTTCAAGATCCAGCACTGGCCAATGGCAGGACTGATGCTGACCATTGGTCTGGCCACCGAGTCGATAATCTTTTTCTTTTCGGCCTTTGAGCCGCTTCATGAGGAGGTTGACTGGTCTCTTGTCTATCCCGAACTCGCAGGCATACAGGAGGAAGATGCCCTGGAGACAGGATATCGCGGAGCCAGGCTGCATGGCGGCGCTGTGGCAGCCGGCGTGGTGGGCGGCGTAATGGGCGGTGGAGGCAGCGGATCGGTAGCCCTCGCAAAATTTGACGAGATGCTTGAGAATGCCGAGATCACGCCCGAGCTTTTCCAGCGGCTTGGAGTCGGTATGAAGAAGCTGAGCGATGCCACTTCCAACATAAGTGTAATGGGAGATGTTTCAGCAGCCTCAAACAGGTACATGAACACCGTGCAGGCGGCAAACGATTCACTTTCGAGATTGTCGGATACCTACCAGGCAACCTCCAAGGTGCTGAACGACGCCAATTCGACCTACCGTAATGTCGCCGATTCATTCTCGGTGATCGAAACAGGCGGAAAATCTTACCAGCAGCAGCTTGAAGTCCTCAACAAGAACCTATCCGCACTTAATGCAGTCTATGAACTGCAGCGCAAGGGGGCCGACGACCATATGAAAGAGTCGGACAACCTTTATAAGGGGATTCAGGCTATCCTGCACGATCTGTCCGATTCGGCAGGCGATGCGAAAAAATACCGCGACCAGATTTCAAAACTCAACGATAACCTGTCAGCTTTGAATAATGTATACGGCAACATGCTGGCTGCCATGAACATCAAGTAACGCGTGACATTGTTTTACCTAACTTAACAAGAAACCTGAAATGGCTCACGAAAGGCTATCACCACGGCAAAAGATGATCGGTATGATGTACCTGATTCTTACCGCCATGCTTGCTCTTAACGTATCAAAGGAGGCCGTGGAAGCATTTAAACAAGTTGACAAGAGTCTTACAAAGACCATTGCAAACTATGTAATTAAGAACAACCGCATCTACAGTGAGTTTGACAGGGCTGCAGCCGAAAACCCGGCAAAAGCCGGAAAGTACAGGACGGCAGCCTATGAAGTTAAAGCCCGTGCCGACGAGTTATTCGACTTTATCCAGGACCTTAAGCTGGAGATAGTCACAAAGGCAGAAAAAGAGGGTACATCGGCTATAGTTGGTAACGAAATAATCATTGATGAGGTTAAGAAGATCGATGAGAACAATATTCCTTCACAAGTACTGATAGCGTCGAACGAAACAGGTAAGGCATATGCCCTCAGAGCCCTCATAAACGATTACCGTGAATTCCTTATTACTACCCTCAACGGCGAAAACCCCGAAGCTGAAGAAGCACTCCGCTCATCACTCAACACCGACGACGGGCGCGATCCCGGAGGGCAGCCCACACCGTGGCCAAACCTCACCTTTCAGACACTGCCGCTGGTTGCTGTAATAACAATCCTGTCGAAAATGCAGGTCGATGTCAGGAACGCGGAGACTGAGATATTAAACCATCTCTATAACCAGATCGACGCTTCATCATTCAAGTTCAACAAACTTTCAGCTATTGTTATTCCCAACTCAACATATATAACCCAGGGAAGCGATTATGAGGCGCAGGTGTTTGTGTCGGCTACCGACACCACCCAGAAGCCTGTAATTACAGTCGGTGAAACAGTGTTGCCGGTTGACGATGCAGGGAGAGGAATTTACAGGGTGCGCGCAACAACCACCGGTACGAGGAAATGGGGAGGTATAGTTGCCCTGAAGGCTCCCGACGGCACAATACTGAATTATCCGTTCGAATCATCATATTTCGTGGCAGAACCCAATGTGGTTGTTTCTCCTACCGCTGTGAACGTGATGTATGCAGGTATCGACAACCCCATTGATATTTCTGTTCCCGGGGTAACTCCTGACAAGATAAGGGTTAAGGTAACCAACGGAAGCGTCCGGCAGGGCAGGGTAAGGAACCCGAAAGGACAGAATTTCCCCGGTAACTGGATAGTAAAACCAAATACTGCAGGACAGAATGTCCAGGTAATAGTGTCGGCAGACATGCCGGGTAGACCTCAGACATTCGCACCATATGAATTCAGGGTAAAACCGATACCTCCTCCCATTGCAGTATTCGGCAACAGGAGCACAGGCAGCATATCCAGGGCCGTGGCCGCAGCCCAGACAGGTGTATACGCCATACAACCCGATTTTGATTTCGATCTTACCTATACCATTACCGGATTTACAGTTCTCTATTCCGACAGCAGGGGCGACTTTGAGGAATCAAGCACTTCCAGCAACCTGACAGCGCGGCAGAAAGATTTCATCAACAGGCTGACAAGAGGCAAAAACCTTATTATAAAAGACATAAGAGCTCAGGGACCCGACGGCAGAACAATGGAACTATTGCCGGTAATCCTTAAAATTGATTAAATACAAATTATTAGCACCATGTATAAGAAGATTCTACTGGGAATTATCATTCTTACGATAGCAGGGGCCTCAGAAGCCCAGACATTTGGCGATATCTACAAGAAATCGATTGCCGATGTCAAAAAGATCAATTATGCTTATCTGCGCGAGGCAGATGTGATCTGGTCCAGGAGATATTACCGGCTGATCGATCTGCGGGAAAAAATGAACCAGCCGCTGTACTATCCGACCAAACCGACACAGGACGGCAGGAAGAACCTTATTCATATCCTGCTGGAGGAGATCAAGGAAGGAAGAATAGAAGCTTTCGATCCGCTCGACTTCGATGTGCCCACAACATATGGTGACATAGAGGGGAACATGGGAGCAAGGAGTACAATTCAGTCTCTCATGGTTGGAACCGGCGTATCGAGGGATACGGTGATCCGCGAAGATGCAAATCCTGACGAGGTGAAGCAGCTTATGCTGTATGAGGAGTGGTTCTTCGACAAGAAACTTTCCAAGCTCGATGTAAGGATAATCGGAATATGCCCATACTGGCTGGGATTTGATCCGGAAGTGGGCCGTGTGCTCAGAAAACCCCTTTTCTGGGTCAGGTATGACGAGATACGTGATGTTCTCGCTATCCAGGAAGCCTTTACCGCCGGTAACGACGCCCAGAGGATATCATTCGACGATCTCTTCATGCAGAGAAGGTTCTCCAGTGTGATCTTCGGTGAATCGAATGTTTACAACGACCGGTTTATCAACGAATATACCGTCGGTAAGTATACCCTCTTCGAGGCCGAAAGAATAAAGACCGAGCTTTTTAATTTTGAACACGACCTCTGGGAATATTAGAAAAGCACCCCGCAGCAAAATACACAATCCGGTAACAGGCGGCAGGTAATATTTACGTATACTTGTCGCCTGTTTCCTTTCTTATGTCCTCGACATAGTTTTTAATATTCTGCTCCTCTTCCTTCTTTACAATAAGGATCACATTGTCGGACTCGACGACTATATAGTTCTTCAGCCCCTGAACAACGGCAACCTTACCCGACGGGATACTGAAAATATTTCCCGATGAGTCATAGGAATAAACATCTCCCGTTATCGTAACATTTCCGCTCCTGTCGGGAGCGGAACTTTCATAGAGCGAGCCCCATGTCCCAAGATCAGACCATCCGATGTCGGTGCACATAACATATACATTATCTGCCTTCTCCATTATCCCGTAATCGATTGAGATATTTTTGCATACGGTATATGTTTTCCTGATAAACCTGGCTTCCTCCCTTGTGCCGAATATCTCCCTCCCTTCATCGAATGTTGACCAGAGGTCGGGCATGTGCTTCTCGAACGCCTCCATTATGGAATTGATGTTCCAGATGAAGATTCCTGAATTCCAGTAGAAATCGCCGCTCTCAAGAAAAAGTTTGGCAAGCTCAATATTTGGTTTTTCAGTGAATGTCTTAACTTTCAGCAGGTTGTCGTAACCCTTCACCGGTTTTTTCAGGTCAGCCTGAATATATCCGTAACCTGTTTCAGGTTTATCGGGTTTGATGCCGAGTGTCAGGAGGGCATTGTTACCCTTGACAAACTCATAGCCCCCCAGGAGCACCTCAATGAATTTATCCTCCTTTATTATATAATGATCGGCCGGTGTAACCGCAATCACAGCCTTCGGATTCTCCCTCAGGATCCTGAATGTTCCGTACGCAAGGCAGGGGGCCGTGTTGCGCCTGAAAGGCTCTGCAAGGACGTTCGCAGGCCTGATGTTTAACTGCGACGTAACAAGTTTCCTGTTAGCAGCGCTGGTAACAACATAAATATTCTCCTCGGGGCAAACCTGCTTAAACCTCCTGAAAGTCTGCTGCAGCAATGTCTCTCCCCTTCCCAGGATATCCAGAAACTGCTTCGGTTTCTCACGACGGCTGAGAGGCCAGAAACGGCTCCCAACCCCGCCTGCCATAATGATAACGTATCTGTTGTCCATGAATGGTTGATTTACCAGGATATATTCTGCAAATAAATATAATATTTTTCAGATAGCCCGTAATTATAATCTGTTTGTATTATATCCCTTAAATTTTCGTAATTTTAGCTGCTTGTAAAAATTCTCTATGTTCAGATTTCTTACACAATTCGGTCGTTACGTGCTGCTTCTGAAGAAGGTCTTTTCAAGGCCTGAAAAGGCAGTGGTTTATTATAGGCAGACCATGCATGAGCTGGTATTTCTCGGACTGAACTCTATCGGGATCGTCGCGATCGTTTCCTTTTTCATGGGAGCGGTAATAACCCTGCAGACTGCCTACAATACCGAGAATCCTATCTACCCTACCTATCTTATCGGGCTGGGGTGCCGCGATTCGATACTCCTGGAGTTCTCATCGACCATAGTTGCCCTGATACTGGCCGGAAAGGTCGGTTCCAGCATAGCATCAGAAATAGGCACCATGAGGGTTACCGAACAGATAGACGCACTCGAGACCATGGGTGTCAATTCAGCCTCCTACCTTATACTCCCGAAGCTGACCGCGACACTGGTTTTCAACCCTTTCCTCACCCTTATAAGCATCGTGGTGGGTATCATGGGCGGATGGATAATCGGCCCGCTGGCCGGAGTGATTACCTCCGAGGATTTTATTTATGGTATCCAGTATGCTTTCATCCCCTACTACATAACATATGCACTGATAAAGACTGTCGTCTTCGCCTTTATAATAACCAGTGTCTCTGCCTTCCAGGGCTATTATGTCGACGGGGGCTCCCTCGAGGTGGGCCGGGCAAGCACAAAAGCGGTAGTTCACAGCAGCCTTCTCGTGCTTCTGTTTAACGTAATACTTACCCAGCTTCTGCTATCATGATAAAGGCCTTCAGTATTTTCAAATCGTTCAACGGGAGAAACGCCATCGAAGATGTATCGGTCTCTTTCGAGCCCGGTAAAACAAACCTTATAATTGGCAGAAGCGGATCGGGAAAAACAGTCCTTCTGAAGTGTATAGTCGGCCTTCACGAAATCGACAGCGGTGAGATCTGGTACGACAACATAAGGTTCGACAGGCTCGACTTTGCAGCGAGGAAGGAGATTCGCAGGGAGATCGGAATGCTTTTCCAGGGTTCAGCCCTCTTCGACTCCCTCACCGTCGAACAGAACGTGATGTTCCCCCTGAATATGTTTACAAACAAAACCCTGGAGGAGAAGATCGACAGGGTCAATTTCTGCCTGAACAGGGTGAACATAATAAATGCAAACAATCTGTTCCCTGCAGAACTCTCGGGGGGTATGAAAAAAAGGGTGGCCATTGCAAGGGCTATCTCCCTCAATCCCAAATACCTGTTCTGCGACGAGCCAAACTCGGGGCTCGATCCGCTTACAGCTATTCTGATTGATGAGCTTATAAAGGAAATCACCGAAGAATTCTCAATGACGACTATCGTGAATACTCACGATATGAATTCCGTTATGGAAATAGGTGAAAAGATTATCTTCATCAGCGATGGTGTCAAATGCTGGGAAGGGTCAAAGGATGAGATCCTTTATACCGACTGTGAAAAGCTTAATGACTTTGTGTTTGCCAACGCCCTTGCCCGGCAGCTGAAATCTTCTGCCAGAAAGTCGGTCAGTCGTTAACCTCTTCGTAGTCAACATACTCACCTACATCCCTTGAGACCCCGTTGCGCTTAGTGCCGCCTCTTTCATCATCGTCATGTCTCCGGGACGATCTCTTCTCTTCCTCAAAAAACCTTGCAAACGACCTCATAAGGAGGTAGATTATAAGTCCTATCAGAAATACACGTACAAGTAGTACCATATTTTAATATTTATTATTCAACCAGTATCATTGGTTTATCCTGTTTCTTTTTCACATGATTCCCGAAAACCAGATTCATTCCCATCATTGCATGCATTGTATTCCAGTTTTGAGGAAGGTATATGGAGCTGCTTTCGGTCACTACCCTGTTCCACATCACGGGGATCCTGTCTGCAATAAAATAGATCTGGACTGGTCCGGCCCTGAATGCCAGTCCTGCACCCAGATTGTCGTAACGGTTATTGGAGGCTGTGTAGCTCAGGGTTGCTGATAATGCATTCCCCAGGTTCAGGTTCCCCGAAAGTGTAAGTGCTTCCCTTACCTGCCTGCCGGTTATCCGTGTATACGAAAGCAGGCCAAGGGAGAAGCTCTTAGTGAGGTCATACCTGGCGGCGACAGAGATGCCTGCCGGCAGAATTGTGGTAAATGGCTGCTGCGTGGTGGTGATATAGAATGAGTTTCTGAGCGAATCGAGCACCTCCCCGGTGAGCTCCTCAAATGTTTTTGAGCCGTTGAACACGTCAACCATGTTCAGTCCGCTGAATTCAAAGCTGCTGGCGGCACGAAGGTTGGTAATGTCGGATCTCCACCTTATATAGCCAAGGTCGGTTACCGATGCAGAAAGTGCAAGCCTGCCTGTTATCCTGTACTCGGCTCCAAGGTCAATGCCCAGCCCGGTGTTCCTACTGTTGAGCAGAAAACGTGTCACATTGCCGAAGGAGTTAAACCTCTCCCCGTCAAATCCTATGCTGTCAATCCTGTTCTGCTGGTCACTATACAGCGTTACCGGCCCGCTGATACTAAATGTCATGTCGGCGTCGAACGCATGCGAATAATCTTCGTTCACGGTTATTCCAAGCGACCTGTTGTCAAGCGATCCTGCAGCGATTCCGCTCAGCAGTTTTCCCTTCACACCAATCCGCAGATTTTTTGTGACATTCATCGAGAAGCCCAGACCGGTTTCGTTATATGCCCTGATATCAGCCCTGAGGGATGAAAGATCCATGGTCTTTCCCACAAACTGCTCATTTCCCCTGAGACCCAGCCTGAGAAGATCCCCCGGCAGCACGAAATTGCCTTCGATCCTTGTAATCACATCCATAAAAAAATACATATCCTTACCCGCCGAGAAACCCAGTCCGAACAGCTGAACCCCAACCTGGGGCTCAAGATAATTCCGGTCGTTCACTTTTGCCAGGAACTTCTCGACATCATAGTCGGGATGCAGGAAGGAGATTATTGAATCAGAAGGATCCCTGCCTGCAATAAAGACATCAGAGAAATTGAAGAAATTGTTGTTTACATTCAGTTTAGTACCGGTAATTCCCGGTAAACCGACATAAACTGAATTGCCCGGTCTCAGAGCAGGGTTCCGGAGATGGGCCTGTGGAAGGTTCATGTGATAAAGAACCTGGTTATTCTGTGCCTCCGCCTCAAAAAGAGTGACGGCGATCAGAAGCATTACGGTTATTAAAACTGACCTGGTCATACAGATAAGAAATTATGGTTCATCTAAAGTCAAATTTAATATCAGGCTTCATAACAAGCACTGCCTTGAATTCGATCCTGTAATCTGCAAAGATTTTTACATCCTTTGTCCCGCCATCCGTGCTGGAGGCCTTGAACATAAAAATTATAGCATCGGCATCTCCGGCTGAACTTAAGAAATCCCTGGTGAACCCGATGCGGGTAACGCTCTCCCTCGGAAGAGTCACTCTGCCGCTGGCATCAACCGGTGCTGCCCTGATTATGTCGTTCGCCACAACCGATTTAATGATGGTTTTGCTGACGGAATCATAGAGATGCATCGACACCGACATCCCCAGGGGGAAGCCGTTCTTTGCAGTTAATTCAATCCTTGCAAATTCAAGATCGCCGGCAGAAAACAACGGGGCTTTTTCAGGATCACTGCTGCGCAGGAAATTGGCTGTCGTGTCTGCAAACTGCAGGTTATTGATCCTCATCTCCAGCGGTATCTCTATCTCGAGCGATCCTGAAATGCGGCTGCCGTCAAAAACGAAATTATTTCCTGCACCGGTTTTTCCGCCGGGGTTCAGCTTAGCCGAACCTGTGAACCTTATCTCGTCGGGAGGCATTGAAATGAGCTGAGGCAGTGTCGAATTAGTCCTGTTAATTGTGTATGAGGATGTTATATCACGCTTCACTTTATCAACAGGATGATCGATGCTGAAGGGGGCCAGCCCCAGGTGAACGATATCCGATCCTTTCTGCCCCTCGAGGTCGACCGAAACCGAAACCGGTATACCGAACGAATTTGAGTAACTTAGCCTGAGAGAAGGGTTTGAAAGGAATATATCACCTGAGAATCTCCTTAAGAGATCTTTCAGCCCCGGGTCAAGGGTATCAGTCTCTCCGGTATGTGTTTGCTGTCCGAAATAACCTTCTATGTAGTCAAAATAGGGATTTACAAGCTCAACACCGACAATATAGGTGTCAGTACTGCTGAAATCAACCATGTACCCGTAGGAGGTCACGTTGATTGTATGCTCGAAAGGCACCCTGTTATAGGGTTGGCGGGGGTCTGCCGAGAGATCTATCTCGAAATTGTCGGCGCCGATCTTTCCCGTAGTGGTTGAATAGGCATTTACAAAGATATCCCTGCTCATCGGGGTGCCTGCCTTCAGTGCCGTGGGGAGAATAAGCCTTACTCTTGTCCTGAGCGGACAACGTGTTTGCACTTTATAGGTCATGTCGCCCGCTTTTAGTCTTAATCTTGCCAGTTCCATGTCGTACCCCGGGTTAACCGTCGCAGTGTCTCTCTTCTCGTCAGAGCTGATGGTCTGTTCCGGAACAATCACCCTGCCCGATCTGACCATCAGGTTGCGGCCCTCAATACCCACCATGATATTATTGCCCGACAGGTCGACCGGTACCGGTCCGGAAGTGCCGGGAGTGCCGGAAAGCGTTAATGCCGCCGCGATTGAGTTTCTGAGCGTAAGGCCGGACAGATCAATTTCAGCAACCCCTCTCTCTCCCGGGCTGAGCGCAGGGATTACCGCTTCACCCCCAAGCGGGGTGTGGTCGCCTGAGTTGTAAAGCTGAACAGTAACGGCGCCGAGCGGGGCTGGCAGGTTATTTGTCACCGATACGTCAATAAATCCGCCGGTTAAGGTTGCATGCTCAAAGTTTGAAATAACAGGAAAGACCGCCTCTCCCGCGTCAGTGAGCGGGAAAGCCGGAAACGGGCTTGTGGTTCCGTCCAGCGCCAGGAACTCTGCCCTGAGGACAGGGCTGAAGTTATCGCTTACCTGGCCGAGAGAGTAAGTTACTGTCCTCTGGAATGGGGTCAGTCTTATCTCCCCCACATTATATACCCCGTTATAGTACAGGATCTCCTCAAAGTCGTAAAAATCCTCCAGCCTGAGGTTGATCACCGAATCCATGGTGTATACTAATTTCACAGTATTATTGTCATCGAACACTATGGACTCATTCGGCTCCAGGATATCTCTTAACGAGATGTCTCCCCTTACGGCAGATATACCCAGAACGGGTGAAATGTGAGCCCTCCCCGACAATTTTGTCATATCGTATGTATCCTTAATACAGCCGGCGGCACCTATAATAAGTACCGTCAAAGCCAGTATGGGAATTCTCTTTCTCATTGCACCTCTTATCTTCCTCCAGTTTCAAGAGTGTAGTTATACAGGAACCTGTCGGTCCCTCCCACAATAAGGTGCCAGCTGTTCCTCGAAGATAACCGTCCGATGGAGAACAGCGATGCACCCCTGAGCGGGAAGCCATGCATTATCTCCCCATTCCTGTGTACCAGGTAAATGAGTTTTCTGTTCAGGTCAACAACCCCGATTTTCCTGTCGGTTCCCGAAAATATAAAGTTGATGGGGCCTGCAAGGTCGGCGGATCCGAATTCCCTGGTGAACATTTCGGTTCTGTTATGATTGTAAAGATACAACTTACCCTGGTCCAGGTAAATGTACTCACCAAAACTATCCCCGTCCACGTCAAAATAATCAAACGAATGAGTGTCAGAAAACTCTCTCAGACGGTATTTTACAACAGTCCCGTCAAACCTTATATGCTGTATGGTGCCATCGGGAGCCGTGCAAACGACTGACGGGGTGCCGGCTGTATTGAGCCGCATTGCCGAACCGGCCGCTCTTGTCACCTCCTCGCCGGGCCTCAGCCTTATATTGCCGGTTCTGTCGAGGAAATAGACTGCCCTTTCGTCGGCAGCAACAAGATAATCTTTTCCTGAAACCCTGAAGAATGCAATTTCTGAGGTTACCGTACCGGTTGTCCTGAAAGGCTTCCAGCCTTTTACAACACTTCCGGTCCTGTCGTAGGCATAGATAAGCTTGTCCTCTCCGGCAATCAGCAGCCTGTAGTCGCGGTTATTGTCATAATCAAACAGGGCCAGGGGATTTGTTGCCGGCGACCGCAGCCTGACCGGATATCTTTCCACATAGTTCCCGTTCCTGTCGAGGAGATGCAGATGCTCCCTGCCGGAGAACAATAACTGGAACTTGCCGTTACGGTAGTAATCAATCATATACACGCTCCCATTGATCCTCTCTCTGAGCGGCACCTTCCACAGAACCCGGCCGGCGCTGTTGATCAGGTATGCATTGTTCTTCGCATCCTGCACGAAGATCTCCCTCGCGCCGGTATTATGGTTTGTGAAAAAGAATGGCTTTATTACAGCAACTGTGTCGAGCAGTGTCTCCCATTCGGTTAATGACTCCTGCCTTACCTCATCTCTGAACCTGACTGATAAACTATTGTATATCATTTCATTGCTTGAGGCGAACTGAAAGCCTGCCGCCTGTATCTTATCAAGAACGGCCTTGTTTGACCTCAGTGCCTCTGTTATTTCCCTGCTGAGCGAAAGGGCGAGGTAATCGATTATATCAGAAGGAACACAGTAGAAAAGATATCCGGCACGACTGGGCATGGTCGACTCAAAGTCGCGGTACCGGAGGTCGTTGGCAAGAGTCTTGTTAAGCATGTTGTCGTAAAGGAAGCGTGATACAGTGATGTAGGAGTTTCCGGTAATCAGATAGTTGTCGTAAAATGTAAAGTACTTTTCCTCAAATCCCCTTGCAAAGGCCGGAAAAATTGATGCGATCAGTCTGCTGCCGGAATTCTGGTAAACGGGAAAGCGTGTCTGGTCATCGGGCTGGAACCAGATCACGGGTGCTGAGGGTCCCGACATATCCATCAGGAGCTGCTCGCACATCACCCTGTTATTCAATTGATATATTACCAGCGTGTTCTCCCCGGCCGACCTGCCCCGTATGTTGAACCAGGCTCTTGTAACCTCATCTCCCAGGTATTTCCTGATGCCTGCTGCGAGTGCCGTGAGTTTTCCTGCAGCGGGATCAGTATCGGCTCCTGACACTCCCGGAGTGCCAGGTACGATGGTTTCAAAAAGCGCCACCGATGCCGGAAGGATTCTGTATGTCTTCAGTGCTCCGTGAGCTGCCAGCCTGTATCTGTGCAGGATATCCAATGTTCCCGTGCTTTCTGCAAAACCGCTTACTATCAATCCGTCGTCGCTCAGGAATATATCTCCGCACGCACTGCCCGCAAGCGATGCAATCTTCCCGGGCAGGTCCGGCCTGTTGCTGCTGAACAGGGGCTTTACGGCCGTCTCGAGATTCTCAAAGATGATGAAGATCTTGTTCTCATTTTTCCCCGATGCGCTGAGCACCCTTCTGAAGCCCGGCTTGTTCCTTATATCAGTGTCGCGTCCCTGCTGAGACACTCCTCCCCTGATAAGGCTCAGCGAACTGCTGCAGGTTAGCAGGCCCGAAGCCGTAGTTATAAAAAGGGTATCATTACTGTTATTCAGGGTATAGGGCAGAGCCAGAACAAGCGTTCCGTCAATACGTTTTTCAATAATGTCTTCTATATCAATCGAGTGCAGTATCTCCTTCACCTGCCTGGTCCTGATCTCCGACGGGACAGACATTGAGAGGAATGGCGTGAGCTTTCCTGTTTCCGACGGATGGAACGACAACAGGGCAATACCACCCCCCAGCAGCCTCTTTATCCCCGGTTTGCTCAACTGCCCGGCTATATAATTCAGTTTCCCGTAAACATTTGCGAACTCCTTTACCTTCTTCAGTTCACCGGACAGGCCGTTATCGCTTGTGATCGAATTAATAAAATTTTGAAAATCTGCTGTTTCAATAATAAGGCATGCATCCGTGGTTATTGCCCTGTAAGGATCTGTCTGCAGATCCTTCCTGTTCCTCTGCAGAAAATAGCCCAGCACTATGAGCCCGCCGGCAAGTACAACTAGTAACCCGATTGCGATATTTCTTCTCACGACTGGATGCACATTATAATAAACCCCAAAATTAGAAAAATATAGGGTATAACCCCCGTCAGTTCAGACCGGAGAGCCGATTTTAACTATTTTTATCACCCTGGTTAATGTTTAATTAAAGGATGCTGAGACTCTTTGCCCGGATCTGATACAACAAAATCAGTCTCATTCCGGGCAATTTTTGGCACGCATTTTGATATTGATATTATACAGGCAATCTCAATCATATACTTGATCCTTCAAGGTCAGCCAGGTGAAGAACCTGGCTTTTTCTTTGTATCAGAAAGGCCTGTACCCGAGTATCTCCCTTACTTCCCTGACAGTCACCGATGCACTCTCCCTGGCCTTGACGGCTCCTTCCGCAACGACTCTGGCAAGATATGCCCTGTCGGCAAGTATTTCATTTATTCTTTCCCGGATGGGACTTGTGAACTTTATAATATCTTCGGCAAGCTGTTTCTTCATCTCCCCGTACCTGATCCTGCAGGAAGCATATTCCTCGGTGAAATGCCTGACCGTGGTTTTGTCGGATACTGCGCCCATTATGGTAAACAGGTTCTTCACCGGTCCGGCAGGTTTGTGTCCGGGCTCGGCCGGCCCTGCATCGGTAACCGCCCTCATCACCTTCTTCCTTATCTCCTCCGGGGTGTCTGCCAGGAAGATGCCGTTACCCTCGCTTTTACCCATCTTTCCGGTACCGTCCAGCCCGGGTATCTTGATAAGCTGTTTCCCGAAATTGTATGCATCAGGCTCAGGGAAATAATCCACACCGTACATGGTGTTGAAACGCCTCGCAAACCTCCTGGTCATCTCCAGGTGCTGTTCCTGGTCCTTACCCACCGGCACCTTATTGGCCTTGTGAATTATTATATCGGCAGCCATCAGTACGGGGTAGGTCAGAAGACCTGCGTTAATGTTGTCAGGCTGCTTCCTGATCTTCTCCTTGAAAGAGGTTGTCCGCTCCAGCTCCCCGACGTATGCATTCATGTTGAGAAGAAGGTAAAGCTCCGTCACTTCAGGTACATCGCTCTGAATAAAAACAGTGGCGGTTTCCGGGTCAATGCCGCAGGCAAGGTACTCGGCCATCACCTGCCTTATGTTCGAGTGAAGATCGCCGGGCTTTGGATGGGTTGTAAGGGAATGATAATCGGCAATGAAAAAATAGCAGTTATTTTCTCTCTGCATTTTAAGGAAATTCCTGATCGCCCCGAAATAGTTTCCGAGATGAAGATTCCCCGTTGATCTGATGCCGCTTACAACTGTGTCCATCCTTCTGACTATAAAAAATCAGGTGCAAAGCTAACTTTTTTTCCTGAATTGTGACAGGGCACCGTCTGATTAGAAGGTTAAGATCCGGGACAATATCCGCCGGAAAATAGTACCTTTGCATTTTATCAATCGGTAAGGCCATGGAATCGACACGACAGAAAAAGGTATCAAGACTGATACAGAAGGAACTGGCCGGCTTTTTTCTTAGAAAGGGAACCGGGTTCGGACACGGAAAGATGATCTCTGTTACCAGGGTCAGGATCTCTCCCGATCTCTCGTATGCCAAGGTATATATCAGCATCTTTCCTTCGACGGACCAGGAAAATGTGCTTCACGCGATACAGGAACAATCCCCGAAGATAAGGTTCGATCTCGGCCAAAAGATCAGGTCGCAGCTGAGGATAGTCCCGGAGTTGGCCTTCTATATAGACGACACGCTCGATTACATCGATAATATCGATAAACTGCTGAAATCCTGACCCGTATGCAATACGAGCCTATCAAAAGGTCGCTTGCCGGAGTTTTCCCGGAGAGGTTGTTCGTGCGAAAACTCTTCTTCTTCCTCCTTGATCTTCTTCTGCTGCGCTCATGGCATGTCAGGAGGGCTTTAAGGAACATTGCCCGCGACTATCCCGGCACTGCTTCGGTACTGGATGCAGGTGCCGGGTTTGGCCAGTATGCCTGGAGAATGAGCAGGATGAATGAGAAATGGAGTATCAGGGCGGTGGATATTTCAGCCGAACATACCGAAGAGTGCAGGAGATTCTTCACCGCTGCAGGACTCTCCGGAAGAGTCTACTGCGAACAGGCTGACCTTGCGGCAATTACCTGGTCCGATACCTTTGACATGGTATTGTGCGTCGACGTCATTGAACATATTGAAGATGACATCGGTGTATTCAGGAATTTTCACAGGGCACTTAAACCGGGCGGACGACTGCTTATCTCAACTCCCTCGGATCAGGGCGGATCGGATGTGCATGCCTCAACACAAAGCTCCTTTATCGATGAGCACGTGAGAAACGGGTACAGCAGGCAGGATATATCGGCCAGGCTCGAAGAGGCCGGCTTCAGGAACATAAGCATATCCTATACTTACGGTGTTCCCGGGGATATCTCGTGGAGGATCTCAATGAAGTACCCTGTCAGAATGCTGAATATCAGCAGTGCTTTCTGGATTATCCTCCCTTTTTACTATATGATAACCTTCCCGTTTGCATTTATCCTCAACACTTTTGATCTTTGCCTCAGACACAGGAAAGGAACGGGACTGATGATTACAGCACAAAAATAGCAAAGAGTGAAGCTCTCCTGGTACATAGCAAAAAGATATCTGTTTGCGAAGAAATCGCGGAATGCAATCAATGTGATATCTGCCGTTTCAGTTTCGGGCGTCGGAGTCGGGACTATGGCACTGATAATAATACTATCAGTGTTTAACGGACTCGAAAAGCTGGTAAGCTCAATCTTCAACACCTTCGATCCCGATCTCAAAATAACGGCGGTTGAGGGAAAAAGCTTCATGGTCGATTCGGCAAGGCTGAAGCTTCTTTCGGAAGTGAACGGAGTCTGCTGCTGGTCGGTAACCGTCGAGGAGAATGCCCTTTTGAAGTACGGCGAGAGCCAGTATATAGCAACCATAAAGGGTGTCGACGACAATTACATAAGGGTAAGCGGTATTTCTGAAGCAATGTGGGACGGAGAATTTGAGCTTATTTCCGATATGGGCCGGATGTATGCCGTTCCCGGAATAGGCGTGGCCAACAGCCTGGGAATCAGGACCAATTTCATAACCCCGCTGGTCATTTATGTGGCAAGGAGGACAGGCAGCGTGACAATGAATCCCGAGAATGCCTTCATTAGACGATATATCTTTCCTTCGGGCATCTTCCAGGTTGAACAGGAATATGATTCAAAATACGTTTACGTGCCGATCGGGTTTGCCAGGGAGCTGCTCGAGTACGACGAAAATGCAAGCTCCATAGAGGTAAGGTTTGATGAGAAGGCCGATCCCGCTTATGTCCAGAGAATGGTCATTTCAATATTCGGAGAGGATTTCCTTGTTCAGAACAGGTACGAACAGCAGGAGATATTCTACAAGGTGATGCGATCGGAAAGAGTTGCCATATTCCTGATCCTGACCCTTATAATAATAATAGCCTCTTTCAATATAATAGGTTCCCTTACGATGCTTATCATTGAAAAGGAGCGTGATATCGGGATCCTCAAAAGCCTTGGCGCCGACAACAATCTTATCCGCAGGATATTTATCTTCGAGGGATGGCTCATATCCATCATAGGGACCATAGCGGGAGTCATAGCCGGCTTCGTGATCTGCTGGCTCCAGCAGACTTACGGGCTGGTAAAGCTGCAGGGCGAGTCGCTTGTGATGGACGCCTACCCGGTGGTAATGGAGATAAAGGATTTTATTATCGTTCCCGCCACCGTTCTGACCATAGGTTACTGGGCAGCCTGGTACCCGGTCAGATACCTGACAAAAAAATACCTGAACAAAAATGAGAAGAACCCGTAACCTGATCCGGCCGGCAATTACTGCCCTGATTGTGTCGGTTTTTCTCACTGCGTCGTGTTCAGGGAGAAAAAGCAAGACAGACCACAGGAACCTCATTCCCGAAAACCTGCTCACCGACATATTGACCGATGTTCACCTTACCGATGGCCTCCTGACGCTTCCGAAGATTCGGTACATGGTCTCAAACAGGGATTCCACCGAAACACATATGGAAGTTATCGGGAAGTATGGTTATACGATCACCGACCTCGACAGGACGCTGAAACACTATTTCATCAAAAGGCCGAAGAAGCTCATAAGGATTTACGATAAGGTGCTTGGGAGGCTGAGTGAGATGGAGTCGATACTGATGAATGAAGCATCCATGGAAAGGATGATGATGGGTGAAATATGGCCGGGTGAAGTGAAATATTACCTTCCCGACACATCTGTTTCCGGTCATCGGGAACTGGATCTCAAGATCAATGCAACCGGCAACTATTTCCTTACATACTCCCTGAGGCTGTACCCCGATGATCAGACCACCAGTCCCGTATCAGGACTCTGGCTCTACCACTACAGCAGGCCCGACAGCCTGCGCATCGATTCCCTGCCGGCATTCCCGCTTCTGAAGGATGGCAGGGCCTATATCTACACCGTCACCCTGCATATCCCTGAAATATCGGGAGCATACCTGAGGGGCTGGTTCACAGGACAGACCAGCCAGCACCCATCGGCTGAAAAGCATATGTCGGTCGAAAAGATATCATTGAGGGGAAGCAGGATACAATGAACAGGAGCTATTCAGCACAGTATATTTTCACCAACACGGGTCCTCCCCTGAAGAGGGGAATCGTAACTGTTGACGATTCAGGCAGAATAGTGAATATTGAGGACACAGGGGGCGAACTGAGGGAAAGCAGGGCCGTGGAGTTTCATAACGGCATAATAGTCCCGGGATTTGTAAACTGCCATGCGCACACTGAGCTTTCATATCTCAGGGGGCAAATAACCGGACGGAAGGGGCTGGGGTATTTCCTCAGGCACCTCAACCAGCTGAGAGACAATTTCACCGGAGACACGCTTATGCCCATCCGTGCAGCGGATAAGGAGATGTATGACGAAGGGACACTCCTTTGCGCCGACATCTGCAACACCTCAGACTCTTTCGGAATAAAGAAGGAAAGCAGTATAACCTACATAAGCCTCCTGGAAGTATTCGGGATCGACCCGCAAAAAGCCGGAAAAAGGATGGATAGCCTGGCAATGCTCACCAGGGAGGCAGAAGAACATGAGGTGACATTTTTTCCGGTTCCCCATTCGGTATACTCATTGTCTCTTCCCCTGCTCCGCATGCTTAAGGAAAAGAGCGCTTCCAACAGGGTTACATCTCTCCATTTCCTCGAGACTGAAGGAGAAAGGGAGTTCATCGAAGAAAGGAGAGGTCCTCTCCTGGATATTTACAGGCAGGCGGGATGGCTGGTCTCCCGGCCCGAAACTGCAGCTAGCCACTCATCGGCCGTGCTGGATGAAATAACCTCCTCCGGAAATCTGATACTGGTGCATAATACTTTCGTCACCCGTGAGATAATAAATAAGGTGAGCAAACGCAAAAA
>CAYRQY010000021.1:0-19454 GCA_964426435.1 uncultured Rikenellaceae bacterium
GCACACTGCTCACCCTTGTTTTCATTCCAACCTTCTATTCAGGGCTTGAGAATGCCATCAGCTGGATGAAATCACTCTCCTGGAAAAACAAACTGATCCAGCTTGTTATGTTTTCTTTTCTGATATTCCTGATATACAGCAATATAGATAAGTTTATCTGGAGGCTTATTACAACCATTCTGTCGGTTGTAATTGTACCTGCCGGAACATGGTTTGTGATGAACAGCCTGCGTAAGGCCAGGGAAACAATTATTCCGCCTGATGAACCCATTAATATTAAGATACAGAGCCTGGTAAAGATATACGACAGGGACAACCGCTGGCTCAGGGAATGGAAGGCAGGTGCAAGGATCAGGAAAAGGCTCGGGCTCGACGCGCCGATCAGCTCGTGGAAAGACCTGGGCCATCTGACCTGGCAGGCTCCTCTTGCTGCATTTGTTGTATACTTCACATATTTCTATCTCCAGAAGGGATTCTGGGTCTTTGTCTTCAGCGTGCTTTCCTGGCTGATCATCTCAGGTATATGGACCTCCTTCAGGGAATTGCTGGCGGCTATGATGGCGAAAAGAAAACGAAGGATCATTTCGTTCTTCAGGAAAGTAACTGATTTTGCACTCTTCTGGCTGATCCCGCTTCTGAATCTCATCTGGTTCAGGATTAAGTGGGACAATCTGGCGGTTGTAATTATCATCGGGATAGTCTGGTTTACAGCGTTATTCATTTACATGACGGGGCTGAAGCTAAGCACCGGCAATATTGACATTTACCGGCTTGAAGGGAAGTTCAGGGGTTTAAGAAGGACTATATACCAGGTAGTATCCGCCGTTCCGCTGATAGGCAGGAAGAAGAAGCCCTTCAAGGCACTCAGCTGCGTGTCGCTTAACATCGGCAACGGGATGTTTGGGCTGCTGGGACCGAATGGTGCCGGGAAAACCACTCTCATGAGGGTTATCTGCGGCATTCTCGAGCAAAGTTACGGCAAGGTATGGATCAACGGGCTCGATACACAGATAAAGCGTGAGGAGCTGCAGGGGCTGATCGGATATCTGCCCCAGGAATTCGGCAGTTATGAAAATATGACTGCTCACGAATATCTCAACTACCTGGCGATACTTAAGAATATTATCGACCCGGCAGTAAGGGAGGAACGGGTGAATTACGTGCTTAAAGCCGTTCACATGGAAGAGTACCGGCACAGGAAAATAGCCTCCTACTCGGGAGGAATGAAGCAAAGGATGGGAATAGCACAGATACTTCTCCATCTGCCCCGGATTCTTGTAGTGGATGAACCAACGGCAGGACTCGATCCGAGGGAAAGGATCAGGTTCAGGAACCTGCTGGTAGAGCTCAGCCGCGAAAGGGTAGTAATATTCTCAACCCATATCATCGAGGATATCTCAAGCTCCTGCAATCAGGTGGCCGTGCTCAATAAGGGAATACTCAGGTACCTGGGCAAGCCGATAGACATGACACGCGAGGCTGAAGGGCGTGTCTGGCAATTCATTGCCGAGGCAAAAGACTTCAGCAGTATAGTTGAGAAAAACCTGGTTGTCCATCATATGTCGGAGGGTAATAAAGTGAGGGTCAGAGTCATTTCAGGATCATCTCCGTGGCCGGGAGCCGTTAATGCCGTTCCAAACCTCGAAGACGCTTACCTGTGGCTGCTGAGAAGGAAGGACGATGAAACGGCTTCAGCTGAAGAAAACATGCAGACAGATGGGAAGAAATAGTGTATATAAAATTGCCGACCTCATTTACAGGACGATTGTCTATAATCTGAGGATTATCTTTGCCAACAAGTTCATCTGGTTTCTGGCAGGATCGGTGGCGTTCTACCTGGGCCTGTCGGTTATATACGTGTTTTCGAACAACGTTTCGCGGATGCACGAATTATACGGTGTATTTCTCTTTTCCGGGATCCTTCTTGTTTTTTATCCGGCTGTTTTCGGGATACAGAACGATCAGGATTCACGCACCATAGAGATCCTTTTCGGGATACCCAACTACAGGTACAAGGTATGGCTGGTAAGGATCATGCTTATCTTTATCATTGCCTTTCTGATCCTTATGCTTTTCACCTGGCTCTCATCCGTTCTTATTGTAAAATTTGATTTCGCGGAGGTGGCCGCGCAGGTGATGGTCCCGGTACTCTTCCTCGGCATGATGGCTTTCATGCTTTCGACGGTTATAAGGAATGGAAACGGTACAGCGGTGGTAATGATAATCTTCGGAATATTCTTCATGATACTGAGCGACCCGCTCCGCAAGAGCCAGTGGAACGTATTCCTCAATCCCTACCAGTTACCCTACGACGTAAATGAGACAACCTGGGCGATGATAACACTTAAGAACCGGATTATCCTGATAACCGGTACAATCCTGTTCCTTCTTGCAGGTCTCTTCAAGCTTCAGAAGCGCGAGAAGTTTATGTAAAGGGATGCTCTTTGCTGAAATCGGGACGGTAGTTCCTGCAGCTATCCATATCCTGGATCCAACCGTTCCTGAATCCGAGTCTTTCCATTTCCCTGACTACTGAGTCATATTCCTCCATGTAAAGAGGCCTGTCAAGAGGGTTGTGATCCCGGACATAACTGTTGGGGTAATACTGGGACATCAGGGAAATATGTATTCCTGCAGAGATCTCGTCGGCTATCTTCCTCAGCACTTTAATACTCTCTCCTGCATACCCGGGAAGGACCAGGTGCCTCAGCAGCAACCCGTTCCCGGCCCTGCCTTTGTCATCAACCCTCAGTGAGGAGCCTTTCTGGTAATACATCTGCCTTATTGCCCGCAGGGCTGTCTCAGGGTAATCCTGCGAACCTGATAATTGCCGGGCTACAGCCGGTGTCACATATTTGTAATCAGGAAGGTATACATCGATGTAATCCGACATCTCCTGAAGGATCACGCTCTTGTCATAACCTCCGGTATTATATACAAAAACGGGGTTCAATCCTCTCTCCCTCAATGCCCGTATAATTACCCTGACCTGGGGTACAACGTGTGATGGCGACACAAAGCCCACTGCCCCGACGCCACTCTCGAGTATATGCGCTATCTTCCCTGTCAGCTCCTCAAACGATGAACCCGCAGCTTCCGGTCTTCCCGGCGGCCTGCTGATCTCATGATTCTGACAATAGATACAGCGGAGATTGCATCCCCTGAAAAATATATTGCAGATCCCCGAATCCCCGCTTATCGGAGGCTCCTCGCCCTTATGAACGCATACCGAGGCAATGTTCAGACCGGCATCAATCCCGCAATATCCCATACTGCCATTAAACCTGTCAGCATGGCATTCCCTCGGACACAGTGTGCACTCCCTCAGAAGTTCCGTCTCCCGTTCATTATAATAGCCGGCCATGATCGCGGCACCGGCAACAAAATCCGCCATATCATATTCTTAATCAATACTAACTGCAATATTAATATTAATTTTATTTGGTGATAAAATAATAATGTTTACCTTTGCAAGCGATTTGAGGGGTATTTGAGACCTAGGGGACCAGAGTCCCCTATTTTGTTACCCGTAGTTTTTCACCATGACGGATAAAGCGGAAATAGAAAAGATCGTAAGGGAGTTCATCAAGGGAACAGATCTCTTTCTGGTTGGTATTAAGGTAAGTACATCCAACAGGATAACTATTCTTGCCGACTCCATGGAGGGCATAACGATTGATGAATGCGCAGCCCTCCACCGGTTTGTTGAGAAGAATCTCGACCGCGAGAGGGAAGATTTTGAGCTGCAGGTATCGTCGCCGGGCCTCGATATGCCTTTTTCCGTTATTGAACAGTATAAAAAGAACGAAGGCAGGATGGTTGAGGTAACAGACACCGACGGCATGAAATACGCAGGTGTGCTCAGGAACGTTACAGGAGGGGGTTTTGAGATCGAAGCCGGAGTGAAGGAAAAGGGAAAATCCAGGGAAACAAAAGAGATCTCATTCAATTACGACCAGGTAAAATCAACAAGAGTATTATTCACGATAAAATAATAAAGAGTTTTAGACCAGATGGAAAACGTTAATTTGTTCGACACTTTTTCGGAATTCAAGGAACTGAAGAATATCGACCGCCCGACAATGATGAGCGTCCTCGAAGATGTCTTCAGGGGCATGCTGGCAAAAAGGTACGGATCGGCAGATAATTTCGATATTATTGTCAACATCGACAAAGGTGACTTTGAAATATGGAGAAACAGAGAAGTTGTTGATGATGACGATTTTACCGATCCAAACACACAAATCCCGCTCTCTCAGGCGACAGAGATTGATGAGGATTATGAGATCGGCGAGGAGGTTTCTGATGAGGTTAAGTTCCTCGATTTCGGCAGAAGGGCGATCCTGTCGCTGAGGCAGAACCTCACGGCGCGGATTCTCGATCTCGAGAAAAACAACATCTACATGAAATACAAGGACAGGATCGGGGAAATTGTCACAGGAGAGATATACCAGGTCTGGAAGAGGGAAATACTTGTTCTTGACGACGACGGTAACGAACTGATAATACCAAAGAGTGAGCAGATCCCTTCAGATCATTTCCGCAAGGGGGACACCGTAAGGGCAGTTGTTATAAAGGTTGAAATGAGGAACAATACTCCCTTTATCATTCTCAGCCGCACATCACCGGTATTTCTTGAAAGGCTTTTTGAGCTCGAGGTCCCTGAAATATTTGACGGCCTGATCACCATTAAGAAGATTGTAAGGGTACCCGGAGAACGCGCCAAGGTTGCCGTGGAATCGTACGACGAAAGGATCGATCCGGTAGGCGCCTGCGTCGGCATGAAAGGTTCAAGGATACATGGTATAGTCAGGGAATTGCGGAACGAAAACATCGATGTAATTAATTTCACCACCAACACCCAGCTTTTCATCCAGAGAGCTTTAAGCCCTGCCAAGATAACCTCGATAAAGCTGAACGAAGAAACCAAAAGAGCCGAGATTTTCCTTAAGCCAAATGAAGTCTCGCTTGCAATCGGAAAGGGCGGCCTCAACATAAAGCTGGCCAGTCAGCTTACCGGCTATGAGATTGATGTTTACAGGGAGCCGGGAGGTGAAGACGAGGAAGACGTCAATCTTGAGGAATTCAGCGACGAGATTGAAGAATGGATAATCGATGAACTGAAAGCAATAGGCTGCGATACCGCAAGAAGCGTACTGAACCTTTCAATAAGCGATCTTGTTAAACGTACCGATCTTGAGGAGGAGACAGTTAAGGAAGTTATACAAATACTGAAGGCAGAATTTGAATAGGATCTTTTCAATATAAACCCCGGTTTATTTATTTGAAGTCAAAAGGCAAGGCACATTTATGGCAGACGAAATAAAGTTAACGAGATTAAGTAAAGCGGCCCGCGAATTCAATGTGGGAATTGCCACCATCGTGGAATTCCTGCATAAGAAGGGGTTTGATATTGATCCCAATCCCAACACGAAGCTTCCGCAGGAAGCATACACCCTCCTTATAAAGGAATACAGCACCGACCTGAGTGCCAAGAAAGAGTCTGAGAAGCTTATCCTGAGGGATCTTCACAGGAAGAAAGAATCTGTTTCGATCGACGACGTGGGCGAAAAGAGCGCTGCCGACGAAACTGACAGGGAAGATGAGATTCTGATCAAAGATACATCGGGTAAAAAAGGAGTAGATATCAGGACAGATATCAAGAAGCCTGATATTAAGCTTGTTGGCAAGATTGACCTGGAAAAGGCAGGAAAACCGAAGGCAGAGAAACCCGTAACTCCGGTGGAAGCACCAAAGGAAAAGCCTGCTGCTCAGCCGGATAGCGCTGAGAAGGATCAGAAACCGGAAGAGAAGGAAAAGATTGCAGCTGAAGAGAAAAAGAAGGAAAAACCAGGCATTGAGATACATATCCTCGGGAAAATAGACCTCGACGCTGCAGAGGGTAAAACCAGGAGTGCCAGGAAAGAAGCAAAGGAGAAACCTGCTGATAAGGAAAAGGCGCCCGGCAGGGAAGAGGCAAAAAAACCAGCCGCTGAAAAGGAAAAGTCAGAAGAAAAGCTTCCTGATGAAAAGATCGCCGCCCCAAAGACAGCAGCCGAAGCTGAAACCGTTGCCGAAACTCCTGAAACAGTACCGGCAGAGAAGTCTGCAGCTGAATCTGAAGAGGAGACCATAGAGCTGTTCAAACCTGAATTCAGAAAGCTGTCGGGACCTACCGTCGTTGGCAAAATCGATCTTCCGGTGGAAGAGAAAAAGAAGACTCCTGCGCATCAGGCTGCCAAACAGGAAGGTGATCAGGATTTCAGGCGCAAGAAGAAAAGAAAAAGGATCTCCAAGGAGGTTGAGATAATACCGGTAAGCAAACCGGGTACAGAAAAGAAAGAGAAGCCCGGAAGCAAGAAAGTAGTCAGGAAAAGGCCTGTAAGAGCCGAAGTGGATGAGGAGGAAGTCCAGAAACAGATTAAGGAGACTCTCGCCCGCCTGACATCCAAAGGCAAATCAAAGGGATCGCGTTACCGCAGGGAAAAGAGGGAAGCCATCAGCCAGAAGCACCGGGAGGTTGAAGACCTCATGGAAAGCCAGAGGAACATTCTGAAGGTAACTGAATTCGTTTCGGTGAATGAGCTGGCAACGATGATGAACATTGCCGTAACCGAAATCATATCAACCTGTATGAACCTGGGGCTGTTCGTATCCATCAACCAGAGGCTCGATGCCGAGACCATGGCACTTCTTGCGGATGAGTTCGGGTTCAAGGTCGAGTTCGTAAGCGCCGAACTGCAGGAGGCTGTCAGGGAGGAAGAGGACGAAGAGGAAGATCTCATGCCAAGACCGCCAATTGTAACGGTAATGGGACATGTTGACCATGGAAAAACCAAGCTTCTCGACTACATAAGAAGAACCAATGTCATTGCAGGCGAGGCCGGAGGAATAACCCAGCATATAGGTGCATATAATGTACATCTCGACGACGGCAGGCAGCTTACATTTCTCGATACTCCGGGCCACGAGGCATTTACTGCCATGCGTGCCCGCGGTGCACAGATAACCGACGTGGCTATCATCGTGGTTGCCGCCGACGACGGGGTGATGCCTCAGACAATCGAAGCCATCAACCATGCATCGGCTGCCGGGGTGCCTATTGTCTTCGCCATCAATAAGGTAGACAAGCCCACCGCCAATCCGGAAAAGATCAAGGAGGCCCTCGCCAATATGAACTATCTGGTGGAGGACTGGGGAGGTAAATACCAGTCGCAGGAGATATCGGCACTGAGCGGTCTTAACGTTGGACTGCTTCTTGACAAGGTACTGCTTGAAGCTGAACTTCTTGACCTCAAGGCTAATCCTGTCAAGCCTGCCATCGGAACAGTAATTGAATCATCCCTCGACAAGGGAAGGGGATATACTGCTACAGTGCTTGTTAAAGCAGGTACCCTGAAGATAGGAGATATCATTCTGGCCGGCACATGCTTCGGACACGTAAAAGCCATGTACAACGAAAGGGGTAACAAGATAACCGAAGCAGGCCCCTCAAGACCTGCTCTTATTCTGGGTCTCAATGGCGCTCCGCAGGCAGGCGACAAGTTCAACGTGATGGATAGCGACCGGGAGGCTAAGGATATTGCCACACGCCGGGCTCAGCTCCAGAGGGAACAGGGACTCCGTACCCAGAAGCATATCACCCTCGATGAGATAGGCAGGAGGATAGCGATAGGCAACTTCCAGGAACTCAATATTATTGTAAAAGGTGATGTTGACGGGTCAGTGGAAGCCCTGAGTGATTCACTTATCAAACTTTCAACCCCCCAGATCCAGCTGAACATAATCCATAAGGCTGTCGGACAGATCTCCGAATCGGATATCCTGCTTGCTGCGGCGTCAAACGCAATCATAGTCGGATTCCAGGTCAGACCTTCTATGAGTGCCCGCAGGCTGGCCGAAAAGGAAGAGATCGATATAAGGCTCTATTCGATAATATACAACGCAATAGAGGAGATCAAATCGGCTATGGAAGGTATGCTCCTGCCTGAAGTCAGGGAAGAGATCGTGGCCACCCTTGAGATACGCGATATATTCAAGGTTACAAAGGTTGGAACCGTAGCGGGCTGTTACGTACGCGAAGGTAAATTAACAAGGAACACCCGCGTAAGGGTAATCCGCGACGGGATAGTGATCTACACGGGAGAGCTTGGATCGCTCAAGCGCTTCAAGGATGACGTCAAAGAGGTGACGGCAGGCTACGAATGCGGCCTTAACATATCAAACTTCAACGACATAAAGGTCGGAGATTTTGTCGAGGGATACCAGGAGTTCGAGGTCAGGAAAAGCCTCTGATAAATCCTAAACAAGAGCCTTGTATGCTTCGGCAGAGAGAAGAGCGTCCTTCTCCGAAGGATCGGTCATCCTGATCTTAATCATCCACCCTTCCCCGTAAGGATCCTTGTTAACAAGCTCCGGAGATGATTCAATTGCAGGATTAACCTCAACTATCTCGCCGCTCACCGGCATAAACATGTCCGATACAGTCTTGACAGCCTCAATTGTGCCGAAGACTTCCTCCTTTGCCAGTGTCTCACCCAGTGTCTCTATCTCAATGAAAACGATATCGCCAAGTTCGCCCTGTGCAAAATCAGTCACTCCGATGTAACCGAAGTCACCTTCAATCCTCAGCCATTCATGGTCTTTGGTGTACAGTAATTCTGCCGGAATATTCATCTGTGTTGTTATTAAATTAAATGAAAGTCGTATGGAAAATCAACAATCCAAAAATAGGTTTTTTTTCCATTATCCAACCTGATAATTTACAATTTGATGGTGCAGGCCGTTTCCCTTATTACTGAATAAGGGTAAACCTCAGGCTGAATCCGAAATTGGTGTTTGATGTCGGGAAAGTGTTGGCAACAAATGGATTGTTCATTGTGTGATCGGTAAAGATCTGCAGGTTGAACCTGTCGCTGAGGACATAATCTGCAGTAGCCGAAATAGTAAATCTTTTCTGACCTACCACCGGCTGGTTGACATCCTCAACCAGCTTCCTTGCGAGAGTCTTGTCGTCCCTGATGGAGAGATCCAGCCTGATATTAAGATCGCTTCTGAGTACCCTCTGACTGCCTCCCGTCCTAACCGATATCTGAACATCATCGAACCGGTAACCGGCACCAAATATGAGCTCATTGAGCCTGGCATCGGCAATCTGGTTGCTCGTTAGATTGAGGGAGACGGTCCTCGACTTCTTCCATTCAAACCTCGTGGTCAGACTGTTTCTCCAGTTCATATCGATATTGATAAGGGGACTGAACTGCTCACTCAATGTCACTACATTGATCTCATACAGCTGAATATAATTGTTCTGGAGATCCCTGACAGCACTCAGGCCGCTCGAGCCGGCAACGAAATTGAGGTTTGTTATGTAAGATCCTACCTGATATATGCTGCGGTACTGATGAAATATATTTATTGACCTGAAAGTCTTCTGAACAAAGGGGAACCTCGACAGTCCCTCGAAGGTGATCCTCCAGTTTGGCATCATCTTCATGGCTGAGGGAAAAGGATCAAGACCCACCTTCTCTGCATTCGATTTAGTATATGCTGCAAAGAAGGCCGGGATAAGCACCTCGCGGGAGGCAGGCCCGTAACCGCTCTTGTAGGGTCCCTCAACGGGCGATCCTGTGAGGGGATCGATATCGGGATTATATCCCGGTTCAAGCTTTCGCCTCTCCTCTGCCCTTCTGCCTGAAATAACCACAGTATTTCTCTTAAAAGCCTCAAAGGCAGGTGATTGATAATCATTTTCCCTGGTGATTTTCTCAAAGGCTGTTCCCCACGATATTACCGATATCGAGAAGTTTCCGCTTACAACCCGGTTTCTTGTGCTGTCGGGAAAATTGCCGTTATAATCAGCAATGTAATAAGAACTCACGTTCTCGAGGAATCTCCTGTCTGCAGTCACATCCATTCTCAGCCCCGGGAATGGTTCCACAACGCTTCGGAGAGAAATATCATACCTGTTGTTATACATGGCAGGCGTATTGAGAAGGGTGTCGGTTGAGAGCCATCCGCTGGTTGCAGCCCTGTCGAAGAAGCTCCTGTCGCTGTATCCAAGTATAAAGGGCCAACCCGGAGCCAGGACATCATTGTAGCGCGACATTCCCACATATTTTGTTTCGGGCATGTAACCGGGAAGGAATTGTCCCTGGGCCGACAGCATGGTCAGGCTCACCGATCTGACACCCATCAGAGCCCTTACAAGATACTGGCCGGTAACGATTACCGGATTTCTTTTCCTGAGAACCCTTCCCTCTATGATAACCTGTGTGCCGTTGGCCTGCTCTTCTGAAGTGAAGGTGATACGGTTCTCGCTTATAACCTCTGTCTTCCCCTCCAGCTCACTCCCGTCGGCCTTGATTACCTTTACTGTAACATCCCTGGTTTTCAGGTTATGACTAATTGATCTCGCAATATTTGGCCTGAAGTTGATCCTCTCGGCCGAAAATGTAACTGTCCTGTATTCAGGCTTCATCCTCTGGGCAGCGTCAGGACGGGTGCTTTCTTCAATCCTCCTCAGGAATGCCGATTTGCCGTAAAGGGTTGTCAGATTGGCAGTGGCTGTAAGAGTGATGTCATTCCTGTTCTTGATCGTATTCCCCAGGTTGATATTCATTGTATCGGGAAAGAGGGGACCTGCAAGCCATGTATAATCGCTGCTGTATCGTGCGTTTGCGTTGAGCCACGAAAGAAGGGGAAGTTTGTTTACAGGGATGTTGTAAGTAATGTTGATGAAGTGATTATAGTTGGTTGTACGTCCGAAATTACGCAGGTTTACAAGAACAGAATCTCTCCACTGCTCGTACTGGTTGCCGTACCTGACCTTGTCAACCCCTCCTGACGGTTCATCGATCCTCGCCAGGTTCGTTGCCGTGAAATCAACCTTGAGCTGACGCGTGACATCGTATTTGATATCATAAATGCGGCTCCATTCGAAATCTTTACGGAACGATGGCATGATCCTCAGGTTCGGATTATTTATATTTCGTGTCTTTATCTCATTATAGTACCTGTACATATCGGTCCTGAATGAGATGCTTCTGGGAAATGGAAAGAAGTTAAAATCCTTTATGATCCTGAAGATGGGGGGATTAAGAAATTTTACATTCCTTAAGGGCATTATATTGGCAGGCTGGCTCTGGAAATCATAGTTAATGCCTCCCCTGTAATTCTTTTCGAGATCGATCTCCGTTCTTGTATTACTGCGGTAGACCTCGTTGAAGGTATAGTTAACGCTGAAATTGGCCAGATCCCACACGTGAGGCTTCTCCCCCCTCCTGGTTATCCCTGCGTTGCTCACTGTGATCGTCTTTCGCCTGGCATAGTCTTCAGCCAGCGATCTGATTGAGTCGCGCGCTGCCTTATCCTTAGCGTCGTCAAGAGCCACGTTCAGCTCGATGTCAGGATCGAGAGGATTGTACTGAGGCTGTATGCGGGCTTCGGAGTAACCCACGTAAACAGGGAGTCTGACACCTGCCTTTTCGGGGAAGAACTTACCCAGCTCGAAGCTTGAAGAGATGTCATATTTAATTACCTGTTCCTTGCTTCGCTCATTCACCTTCTTTTCTATGCTTCCCCAGCCCGGGGTGCTTGCCTGGGCAACCATATCCACCGTGCCGAAGTCGGCGAGCCTGGCCTGGAGGTGGGCATTGGCCGCCCATCCGCCATCTTCAACGAAATCGCTTAACCTCAATTCATTAACCCATACCTCGCCAGACTTGGGATTGCCGTCATCAAAACCGGCTCTCCTGTTTTTAATGGGGTTGCGAACCCCAACCATTATCACCCTGATATTGCTCATATTCGGATTACCCGAAACGGAGATCCTGGCATTGCCTGCCGTGTAGATAAAAACATCCGATACGCTCAGCGACGATCCCGGCAGCTGCATCTGCCGGTTACGTTCCTGCTTGGCTTCCTGGAATACGGAGAGATCGATGTTGAAGCTGTTCTCCTCCGGCCACACCAGTGCTCTTGAAGCATCGCTCTTGTTATCATATCTTCCCGGAGGAGTTAGCTTCAGGGGGATCTCATACTCATAGAAGTTGCCCTTGTAATCAGATCCTATCCTGATAAAAGCCGTCAGTTCATCATCATACAGAGGCTGGCCTATGAGGGCTTCGGCATGTACCTCCATTCTCAGCCGCCTGTACTGCCTTATGTCGAGGTTGACGTTCCTGAAGGCGGCACGTGCATCACCGTCCTCGAGGTTCTGGACCCTGAGGACCATCGATTGCTCGTTAAGCTGCCTGAGCTGAGGGTTCTGGGGATCGACTATCCTTGTAAATCCCGGAGGCAATACATAGTTAACCGGCTCTTTCCCCGAGTTCTCCTCGATGCTTACCGAACTTATGTCGAAGGTGCCGTCAGCCATTTCCGGTATAGTTATCCTCTCGCCACCCTCCATAAATGAAATATTGTATTTCCTCCATTCCGCCCTCACCAGATCGAGCCTTGCAAACCTCATTATCACAGGCGCCTCAAAATCCTTAAGGAAGAGGCGCATGAATCGTATTGACTTGAAATCGCGTATTGGACCGATAACTTTCTCATAATCGGTAACCGGTATCTTGAACTGATACCATTTCACCCGCGATTTGGTGCCATTGGCAAAGGTTGCTTCATATTCGATCTCGTCGACAATGTTATTTGTCCCGATCCTCATATCCTGCGGCCTGATACTGATCCTGTACTGGTAATAGCTTTCTGTTTCGCTGAGGGTATTGTCCCGGTTGATATCCTCCATATCGGGCAGGGTGGATCCTGTTGTAGGGTACGATTCGGGAGACATCTCGGACGTCGGTGAGTTACCTTCATTGCAGTTATATCTCTTGTATCTTTCGAAGATCCCCACCCACTCAAGTACATAGACTTTACCCATGAAATAGAGAAAAACATCGGCAGAAGGATCTTTAAGGATCTCCTGGTAAGCTTCGGGAGAAGCGATCAGCATTGCCTTCTGCAGGAAGTCGGCAAAAAATGTTTGCTCATCCTCGTTCCTCAGTCCGTCGAGACCAACATCCTGGTATCTTCTCGACTCAAGGTCGTTGTCGAAAGCATGTACGACAGCCTGTATCGTGGGAACCCTTCCCCAGGCAGTCGTGTCAACGTTCTTAACATCAGGTGAACCAGGCAGTCCGTTCTCAAAACTTTTACGAGAGTCACGCAGGATATCCTCGGAGATGTTTCCAAGGTTAATATACAGATCGCCTCCCTGGTGCAGCGGATCCTCCACGAACGGATCCATCAGCCAGAATTTGACATACTGCACATTAGCCGTTTCAAAATCGCTGGTAAGGATCTCCCTCATGATTCCTCCCCATCTCGACCGCGGGTTGTTGAGCCCGCCTGCCGGATTCATACCGTTTGAGTACGGACCGGGGTAGGTATCATAATTATAGGGGCCTCTCTCCTGGGGGTAGAAGGCAAGGTTGAGCACCGCAATGTTTGTAGGTAATCCGCTGGGGCTCTCCCTGAAGGGAAATATCTCGTTTTCATAAATTTCCCTTACGAAATGGCTCGACTGCGCATCGGGATTCTGCTTGATGTGGTCGGGCGTAGATGACCCGTTGCGGAGGAATAGCGGATCAATAACATACCAGGCCAGGCGGGCACGGTTGAAGCCGCTGGCCAGGTTATTGTTCAGCCGGGCCTCCGGGAAAAGCTGATCCTGTCCCTGGGGAACACTTGCCAGCGTCCAGGCATTGAACGATTTGAGGTCAAGAGGTATCTCACTCGCCTCAAAATCATCAATATATGCATTGCCTGCACTCGATATTGCCTTTGAGTGACCCGGGATAAGCTGTGCAAACTCACCGAAGAAAGAGATTGTGGAGGGAGTCTTGGTGTCGATAAAAGGGATCCGGTCAATTGCTTTGGTTATGAACCGGGACTGTGTTTTATAGGAGGTGTTCAAACCCCAGATGGTGTTGGAAATGGGCTCCTCCCCGAAGTTCACTTTCTGGGTGTAAGGCCTCTCAGTCAGATGCAGTACAGTGGCACCTATATTGAAATTGTTTGAGATACGGTAATCGAGATGTGTACCCACAAGTGTCTTGGTCTGGAAACCGAAGAACTGATTGCTTTCCAGTGATACCTGGATCGGCGTCTGCGACTCAATAAGCGCCGGATTTATGATCCTTACTGATCCCATGTTGTAATCGACTGTGTAATCAACGTTCTCAGTAAGGGGAACACCCCCTGCCGTTACCTTTACGGCACCCTGGGGTATGCTTATTGCATTGAGCCTGATTTCAGATCCGAACTCGGATGAGAATTGGCCGGAGAGCTTGAACTTGTTCTTCTCCGCGATCTGCCGGGCCACGGTCTGGGTTGAGTCATAAAGCTCCCTGAAGATGTATTTCTCAGCGAGAACCGGATCTGCGATCATTGACTTCAGGTGGCTGCCGAAAGGCTCAATCACAGGAAAAATGATCTTTCCCCTGTCGGTCCTCACCGTAATGTCTTCAATAAAATCGAAATAACCGTCAGGCTCCCTGTCGAGCTGGGAATTAAGATTATCCAGCCCCATTACCTGGAGAAGAATCTGATTGGAGAGCTTTCCCTCGGGAAGGTAGTTTATGGAATTTCCTGTTTTGTCATCCTGATATAAAATATTCAACTGGAAATTTCTTCTTTCAAGTCTTCCCGATCCCAGCGAGTAGATATTTTTCATCATCAGCTTCCATGTAGGGAGTCTGGGACTCAGGGTTGTACCTTTCAGAAGCTTGAGAATCAGGGCCTGGGGAGCTGTTATTCCGTCGGTTGAAAACTCTCCCACTTTATACAGCTTGCCATTGAGGGTAAACTCGTAGGCAACAGCCAGCACTTCATCGGTGTTAAGAGCTGTATTCAGCGATATGTAACCAAGCTGCCGGTTGAAATAGTACTCCCTCTCATTAAGCTTCCTGGCATTCTCAATCTTCTCGAAATCGCGTCCGATCTGAAAATTGGGATATATTGGATCAAACACATTGGTGACCTGGTCAACATCCCTCACCCTTGAATAGGTTGTTGTAAGCTGTTCATACAGCATGTTAACCTGGTTCTCAGGGATGAGCCCTGCTCCGGTAGCACCTTGAAAATCAGGAATATTATTGAAAATATGGTTGCTGTTTTCGGCAAGGTCCATAAAAGCGACGATGTTCCTGTTGCTGCCCTCCTCAAAGCGGCTTGTCTTATTGGTTATCCACACCTCTATGCGCTCGATGTTAACACCTGAGGCTATTACGGGAAGGTTCTTCAGGGAATTGTCATAGATATCCCTGAAATACTGGGCGAGGAAGAAATGCCTGTTTGCCTCATACTGGTCGGCAAAAATCTCAAATTCACTCAGCTGGGCGCCGCCCTTTACCTCAACGACCGACGATTCTCCCTTCTGCTGCGACATTACTGATGTAACCGTAAGCTTGCCGAACTGCATCTCCGTTTTGAGACCGAAAAGGCTGTAGCTTCCGGTTATGAGGGTACCGGTGAGCGGCAGTGTAACATCGCCGGCTTCCACCTTCTTCAGGATCTCATCCTCCTTGCCTGAATACTGAAGCTTTGTCCTGTTCTCGAACTCGAACATTGCGTCGGTGTTGTAATTGACTCCCAGCTGCATCTTATCGCCAATGGTGCCTGTTACGTTCATCTGGATCTTCTCCTTGAAGTCGAACGTGGGAATTGTCCGCAATCGTTCTGAAAGGGCCGGGTTCTGGGTTCGTGATATATTTATCCCGAAAATCAGCTCGGCTGAGCCCTGTGGTATGATATTTATTACGTTGCTGCCAAAGACTCTGTCGAAAGTCTCGCCGCCAACCTCAATCTGGGGTATCAGCGATGACCTGTATCCGGGTTCATCGCCGGCAATCCTTGAGTCCCAGTAGGCTCGCATTGCCCTTTCAAACTCATACCTGCGGAACTCCTCGGGTGTCATATATACCGGAGGACGGTAATCAAACTCCCCCACCTTCTGGTAAATGATGTACTCGTTCCTCTCTGGGTTATAAATAACCGTTGACCTTACATTGGAAGGATTATCGAGAAAGAGACGCGATCCGGGTCTTGATTCCCAGGGGATCCCTGAGATATCCTGAAGTCTTAGAACAGGCCTTGGCACAGTGTCAGGGCTTATAGTCTGACCCCCGGCCTGACCATACGTTTGCCCGGGCAAAAAAGTTATGGAGGCGAGAAGTACAAGATATAAAGATTTCAGAAGATTCTTATATACTATCCCTGATCCCAAACCGGCTATTATTCTTTATTACAAGCTCTTAAGCGCCTTTTTAATCAGGTCCTCAACTGTAAGATCTGTTTCTTCTCTGGTTATCTTATCAAGGATCTTAGTTACGGCACTTCTGGCAAACCCAAGCATCACTAATGCAGATAACGCCTCTTCACGTCTGGTATTGTCTGCAAAAGCAAATATTTCGCCGGTTCCGGTGTGTTTGCCAAGCTTGTCTTTCAGGTCTACAATTATCCTCTGGGCGGTCTTTAAACCTATTCCTTTTACGTTTTTAAGAATGCTGACATCCGAATTCATTATTGCCTTACCCACCTCCTGGGGAGAGAGCGACGAGAGCATCATTCTTGCAGTACCTGCCCCCACTCCCGTAACAGAAATCAGATGCCTGAAAATATCTCTCTCTTCGCTGTCGGCGAAACCGAAAAGCTGGTGACTGTCTTCCCTTATCACTTCATGCACAAGTATTTTGTGATCTTTCTTTGCCTCCAGTTTCGAGAAGGTTGTTAGTGAGATGCTTACAAAATACCCCACTCCCCCTGTTTCTATCGTCAGGCATGCGGGGGTAAGGTCGGTTATTGTTCCCTTTATGTAGTCAATCATAAATGCTGCTCTGAGTTGGGTATTTCTGGCGGAAGCTCATCCGGTCGATCTGCATGGATCTCTATGTCGTGATGTCTAAGGGGATTCCTTGTGAGCTCCCTGTACAGTTTCCTGTTCCGGAAAATATCGCATGCCAGGTACAGGGCATGCCTGAAGGAGCTTTCCGACGCTTCTCCCTTTCCGGCTATCGGGTAGGCGGTGCCATGAACAGGCGAAGTTCTGATAAAGGGAAGGCCTGCAGTATAGTTTACACCTGAATCGAACGCCAGGGCTTTGAAGGGAGCAAGCCCCTGGTCGTGATACATTGCCAGGACGGCGTCGAATTTGGTGAACAATCCCGCACCAAAAAATCCGTCAGCGGCAAAGGGTCCGAAAGTTAGAATTCCCTCGGAACCCGCTTTTCCTATGGCAGGGATTATTACGTCCCTCTCTTCAGTCCCTAAAAGCGAATCGTCACCGGCATGTGGATTTAGTCCCAGCACGGCAATGTTCGGCTTGCGTATACCGAAATCCTCAATAAGCGACTGATGCATGATCCTCAGTTTAGATAACAGCAAGTCGGAAGTTATCAGTTCCGGGATTCTGCCCACCGGCACATGCCCTGTGGCAAACCCGATCCTCATATTCTCGCTTATCATGAACATAAGGGTGTCTGCAACACCCGCCCTCGATTTAAGGTATTCAGTATGTCCGTTGAATCTGAATTTCTCCGATTGTATTGTCTTTTTATCAATAGGGGCTGTTACAAGAACATCGAGCTTATTTTGCATCAGGTCTTCCACCGCCCTCTCCAGTGATATAAAGGCTGCTTCACCACCATGGCTTGTAGCTTTCCCCAGCTCAACCCTGACGTCATCCCCGAGACAGTTGATCATATTGGCTTTTCTGCGACTGGCCTCTTCAGGGGTTCTGATATTATTGAAACTGAAATTGGGGATATTAAGTGCCTTTCGATGATATGCGGCAACCTTGGGTGACCCATACACCACCGGCACGCAGATATCATTTATCCTGCTGTCCGATAAGGTTTTGATAATGACTTCGTAACCGATGCCATTTATATCTCCGTGTGTTAATCCTGCTATTATTGCTTCCTGTTCCATGTTTCTATTCCTTAACTGGGTAATTATCAATGATCTTCCTGAAGAACTGCGACAGGAGCCTTAATCCGGTTCCCGTGCCTTCCTTTAACCTGTAGAAATCATCCTTCTTCAGTGAAATGGTTCCGGCAATATCCAGATGTATAAAAGGAAAATCCGTAAAGGTCTCGAGAAATTTTCCGGCAGTGATTGCACCTGCCTCCCTCCCTCCTATGTTCCTTATATCAGCAACATCAGATTTGAGCGTCTCACCGTACTCCTCCCAGAAAGGCAGCCTGGATACTCTTTCAAAAACATCGTCGCCGCTCCCGGCAAGCAGGCTGAAGTAGCTGTCGGGTGCGTTGCCCATAACGGCTATGGCCTGACTGCCGAATGTCATGGCCGCAGAGCCTGTAAGAGTGGCAATATTGACAATGAGCTCAGGAGAATACCTTGCAGCGTAACTGATTGCATCAGCAAGGATCAGCCTCCCTTCAGCATCGGTATTGCCTACCTCCACTGTTGTGTTATTATGCATAGTAATAATATCGCCCTGTGTGTAGGCGTTGCCTCCCGGACGATTGTCAGTGGCGGGAATAAGACCTACGATATAAACCGGCAGCCCTGCCCTGGCTATCACCGACATGGCTCCGGCCACGACGGCAGCTCCGGCCATGTCGCCCTTCATGCCCGACATGTAATCTCCGGTCTTTATATTTAATCCACCCGTATCGTATACTATTCCTTTGCCAGTAAGAACAAAGGGATTCTGATTGACGGCATTGCCGGGACGCCATTCCAGTATGCAAAAGACAGGAGGATCAACGCTCCCCTTGTTGACTGCAAGAAGACCACCCATTTTCAAAGCCTCAATCTTTCCCTTGTTCAGCACCTCGACCTTTAGCCCGGCACCATGGCAAAATTTCCTGATCTCCTCCGCAAGGGCCGGTGCATTAAGATGATTAACAGGTTCGATTATCAGGTCCCTGGCAAACCACACGGCATCAACAACATACCTCAGCCAGCTGAAATCCGTCTCATTCATATCTCCATGCAGAAGAAGAGAGGATGGATAAACCTTACTGCCCTCCTTTTCCGGCTTTGTTTTGTATTTGTCGAATGTGTAGCAACTTAGCAGCAGGCCTTCGGCAAAATCGGTTACAGCTTCCCTGTATGCATCTGAAGAAGTTATTGCCAGCTCTTCGTGATTGTTCGATTTGATAAGGTTCCTGATACTGTAAGCCTTTCTCCGCAGCTCCTCACGGACCCGGTGAAAGGGAATACCTTCCGTCAGCCTTATCAGATAGGTGGTCTTAAAATACGAATTAATGAAAATATGATCCTCCTTGAGGGATAATCTTTTAAGCGCATACTCCTTTTCCGTTTTACTGAGTTGAAGATCTTCGGGAATTATGTCACTTCCAAGAATGCAGACGACAGACTGATCGGGCGCTATACTGGTTACTCTCGATACTACAGGTTTCATGTTGAAGAGGATTCATTTTTGAAGGCTTAAAGTTAATCAAATTATTTATTGTTAAGGT
>CAYRQY010000022.1:0-19394 GCA_964426435.1 uncultured Rikenellaceae bacterium
AATGTTATGGTGATAGGGCAGGAGCCCTGGTTTATTGATTATCAGGGAGGCAGAAAAGGAGCTCCCCAGTATGATGTAGCCTCCCTTCTGAATGATGCAAAAATCGAGATGCAGGAAAGTGACAGGCAGGAACTTCTAAGTTACTACATCGACAGATTTTGTCCGGTTTCAGGAGAAAACACAGGCACATTCAGGGGTTATTATACGGGATTCAGCATGATAAGGCTGATGCAGGCCCTGGGTGCGTTCGGCTTCAGGGGATTATACGAGCAGAAACCCACTTTCACGGAAAGTATAGTACCGGCAGTGGGACTTCTTCAGAAAATAGCTGCCACAGCCGGACACGACATAATGCTTGCAGAACTGTACGATGCCATAAATTCGATAAGCAAAACCGCCCTGTTCAAAAAACTGTACGAAGAGCGCCGGAGGGTCCGCAACAAATAAGAGTACTTTGCCGTAATTAATTAACAATAATTACCAGATGAAGGCGATGATCCTTGCGGCCGGTAAAGGAACACGGCTCGGTAAAATAACCGAAACGACACCCAAGGCACTTGTAGGTATAAACGGAAAAAGCATTCTCCAGCTTGCAGTTGAAAAATGCACTGAAGCAGGTTTCGGAGAGATAATCGTTAACGTTCATCATCTGGCGGGAATGGTGGTGGAGGAGATCGAAAGGCTTAATAATAAAGGTTTTAATATTACAGTTTCAGACGAAACCGACAGACTCCTTGAAACAGGAGGAGGTCTCTATAAGGCAAGACATTTTTTTGGCACCGAACCGTTTCTGTTATATAATGCCGATATAGTTACTGATCTGGATCTTACGGCCATGTTTCGTTATCACCTGAAAAGGAAAGGTCTTGCGACCCTTGCCGTACGCAACCGGCCCGGCAACAGGTTTTTTCTTGCCTGCGAAAATGGATTGCTCCACGGCTGGTCCAACAGGTCAACCGGAGAACGGATCATTACACGTGAACCATCCGGTGAATTGTCGGAAATCGCTTTCTCGGGGATACATATTATTGATCCTGGGATATTTCAATATATGGAAGAGGGCATCTACACTATGACCTCCCTCTATCTTAAGCTTGCCCCCGATCATAAGATCTTTACCTTTCGCCACGATGACGGGTACTGGTTCGATATCGGCACGCCGGAAAACCTGGAGCAGATCAGGAAACTCTTTAGGGAATAATTGCGGATTGCGGATTGCGGATTGCGGATTTTGCGAACGAAGCGAGACAATCCCGAAGAGCCTTAGCGAATGCGGGAACGGATTTTACCTCTCACAACTCACAACTCACAACTCATTTTATCTTTCTTTCGTCTTCCGACTTCCGTCTTCTTCAGAGCTTCCAGAAAGACCTTGTGAACAGAATGAAGATGGTGAAAAACTCAAGTCGGCCTACTATCATCAGTAAGCTGAGGTAAAGTTTGTTAATATCGATAAACTGACTGAAGTTACCTGCTGGTCCGGCAAATCCGAGTCCGGGTCCGTTATTCCCCAGCGTTGCAATTGCCGCCCCGACAGCTGTAACCGGATCAACTCCGGTTATGACCAAGAATATAGTGGAAATAATGAACATAAAGAAGAAAAACACAATGAAGGTAATAATTGAGATATTGGCCTTTTCAGAAACTGGTTTATCGTTTAGTTTTATTTGTGAAACGGCATTTGGGTGAATAATCCTGGTAAAAACGTTTCTTATATTCTTGATTATCAGCAGGTGTCTTGCCATTTTTATATTGCCGCTCGTAGAGCCGGTGCATGCGCCAGTGAACATAAGGAAGAATATCATCAGTAATGCCGGACCGGGCCATACCAGGTAATCGGCAGTGGAGAATCCCGTAGTGGTAATAAGCGCGATGACCTGGAACAGACTCTCACGAAAAGCAAGCTCTGCTGGCCTTGAGCTCTTTGCATATAAGATTCCTGTAACTACCGTGACCGCAATAATCACCGTGACGATGTAAAACCATAACTCCTCATTGTGTTTCACTTTCCTGAAATTACGTTTTACCAGGTAATAATAAACGACGTAACTGACTCCGCTCAGGAACATAAAAATGGAGATAACATACTGGCTGTAAGAAGAGTAATATGCGACGCTGTTATTCTTTGTTGAAAATCCCCCTGTAGCTACAGTTGCAAAGCTGTGGCAGATACTGTCGAAGAGGTTCATATCACCCAACCAAAGAAGAAAAATTTCTGATGTGGTTAATGTGAGGTAGATGAACAGCAACCTGTATCCCACTGCTTTAGTGCGGGGATGTATCTTTTCCTTGAGTGAGGATTCAAGACTCAAAAGCTGATAACCTGTGATCCTGAGAGAGGGAAGGATAATGATAACGAGTACAATGATTCCCAGACCGCCGATCCAGTGTGTCAGGCTGCGCCAGAAGAGGATTGAATAGGGGAGAGATTCTATATCAGACAGAATTGATGATCCGGTGGTTGAGAATCCCGATGAAGCTTCGAAGAAAGCATCTATGAAGGAGGGGATGGTTCCGCTTATCAGGTATGGCAAAGTACCAAAAGCAGACATTATTATCCACGATGTAGCCACTGCCAGGAAACCTTCCCTGTTGGTAATTTTCTCAATTACAACCTTTCTTGACAGATAGAATAGTATAACCGATGTGCCGGCGGCAATCAGCGATGACCAGATAAACGGGTATGGAGATTCTTTATAGAAATGTGCATAAGGAAGGCATAAAAGATAAAAACACGATTCAATAATGAGAATCGAGCTGAGTATCCGTAATATTACCAGAGGGTTTATCAGCTTCATCTGAATGTCGCTTCGAGAGGCCAAAGATAAGCAGAAATAGTAACAAAAAACGGAGGTTCAACCGATCAAAAAGAGTGAAAAGAATATAATACTGGCACAATCAATCAGCCCCTCCCGGTTGCCTTATTCTGAGAATAAGAATTATATTTGGATTATTGAAAACAGAGATAAAATTTAACGGATATGGGAAAAGTATTGGTAATTGGAGCAGGAGGAGTGGGCACCGTAGTCGTACACAAGATGGCCTCGCTGCCTGAGGTATTTCCGGAGATAATGCTGGCCAGCAGGACCAGGTCAAAATGTGATGCCATTGCGCAAAAGATTGGCGGTGATCGTGTTAAAACAGCTCAGATCGACGCTGACAAGGTGCCTGAGCTAAGGGCGCTTATCAGGTCATTCGGGCCTGAGATAGTGGTTAATGTGGCACTTCCCTACCAGGACCTGCATATAATGGACGCCTGCCTTGCCGAGAAGGTTGCTTATCTCGACACTGCAAACTATGAGCCACTGGAGGAGGCAAAATTCGAGTACAGCTGGCAATGGGCATACCACGAGAGGTATAAGGATGCAGGAATTACCGCCATACTTGGATGCGGATTCGACCCGGGGGTAACATCAGTTTTCACAGCCTATGCTGCAAAACATCATTTCGATGAGATCCATTATCTCGATATAGTTGATTGTAATGCAGGAGATCACGGCAAGCCTTTTGCAACCAATTTCAATCCCGAAATAAATATCAGGGAGGTTACCCAGAAAGGTAAATACTGGGAGGATGGCAAATGGATCTATACAAAGCCTCACGAGATACATAAACCCCTTACATATCCGAATATAGGGCCAAAAGAGTCTTATGTCATTTATCACGAGGAGCTTGAGTCGCTTGTAAAAAATTTCCCGACGCTTAAGAGAGCAAGGTTCTGGATGACTTTCGGACAGGAGTATCTTACACATCTGCGGGTTATCCAGAATATAGGGATGGCTGGCATCGAACCGGTTATGTTCGATGGAAGGGAAATAGTGCCGATTCAGTTCCTGAAGGCTGTTCTTCCCGATCCCGGTGAGCTTGGAGAGAATTACAAGGGTGAAACGTCGATCGGATGCCGCATAAGGGGTATAAAGGATGGAAGGGAGAAGACATACTATATTTATAACAACTGCAGTCACGAAGCGGCATACAAAGAGACAGGTGCACAGGCTGTGAGTTATACAACAGGTGTGCCGGCAGCTATCGGAACCATGATGTACCTTAAGGGGATCTGGAAAAAACCGGGAGTATTCAATGTCGAAGAATTTGACCCCGATCCCTTCATGGAACAGCTTAACCTGCTCGGCCTGCCATGGGTTGAGTTACATGATGTCGATCTCGAATTATAGCAATGGCAATTAAATATAATGAGGTACCTTCTCCCTGCTACGTAATCGACGAAGAGCGCCTGCGCAGGAATCTCAATCTTTTAAGGCATGTCGGTGTTGAGTCCGGAGCGGAGATAATCCTGGCATTCAAGGGATTCGCCATGTGGGGTGTTTTTCCCATTATCCGCGAATATATCGGAGGAGCAGCTGCAAGCTCGCTGCACGAGGCCAGGCTTTGTTATGAAGAGATGGGATCTCCTGCACATACATACTCTCCGGTGTTTGTTGAGAGCGAACTCGACGGGATATTGAGCTGCAGCTCACATATAACCTTCAATTCGCTGAACCAGTTCCATAAGTATTCGGAACGAATAAGAGGTTACCCGGGAAAGATTTCTGCAGGACTAAGAATCAATCCTGAGTTTTCGGAGATAAGTCATGGTTTGTATAACCCATGTTCGCCGGGATCAAGACTGGGAATAACTGCTGACGATCTGACCGGAGGGCTTCCCGAAGGTATTGATGGTTTGCATTTTCATGTCCTTTTTGAGTCAGATTCCTATGCACTCGAAAAGGTACTGAAGGTTGTGGAGGAAAAATTCGGCAGGCATTTCCCTCAGATCAGGTGGATAAACATGGGAGGGGGGCACCTGATCACCGGAAAAGGTTATGATACCGGTCATCTGATCAGCTTGTTAAGGGATTTCAGGGAGAGGACCGGTCTTCATGTTATACTGGAGCCGGGAAGTGCATTTGCATGGGAGACCGGCGAACTGGTTTCGACGGTGCGCGACATTGTTGAAAATAAAGGCATCAGAACTGCTTTACTTGATGTCTCATTTACGGCTCACATGCCCGATTGCCTGGAGATGCCCTATAAACCGAAGATACTCGGGGCAACAGACCCTGTTCCCGGCAAACCGGCATACAGGCTCGGTGGTAATTCATGCCTTTCAGGGGATTTTATGGGTGATTGGTCATTCGACAGCGAACTGAAGCCCGGCGACAGGATCATCTTCCTCGATATGATCCATTACACAATGGTAAAGACTACCACTTTCAATGGTGTAAATCATCCTTCGATAGGCATCTGGACCACAGGGAACGAATTCAGACTCATTCGTGAATTCGGTTACGATGATTACAAAAACCGGCTATCATAGCAATTCGCCTATCGCCTATCGCCTATCGTCTATCGCCTATCGCCTATCGCACTTATGCATTAATAACCCCTGACCCTATCACCTCGTCGCCATCGTACCATACGGCAAACTGACCAGGGGTAATACCTCTCTGCAGGTCGTTGAAAATGATATAAATGCCATCTTTCCTGGAAAATAATTTTGCCTTCTGAAGAGGCTGGCGATAGCGGATGCGCACCATGTATTCTCGGTTTTCGACGGATCCCATTTTAAGATCCTCCCGGATCCAGTGGACCTCGTCGTTCAGCATGAAGAGCCCCTTTCTGTATAATCCCGGGTGTGACTGACCTTCGCCGGCATAGATAATATTTCTTTCGGTGTCGGTGGCGAGTACAAAAAGAGGTTCCCTGTATCCGCCGGTGTTCATGCCTTTCCGCTGGCCTGTGGTGAAGAAATGAGCACCGTTATGTATCCCGGCATGCCTGCCCTTAGATTGTTCAAATCTGTGCGGAACCGTTGCCGCTCTAAGCTCCTCATCTGATATTTCATCAGGAGGGAGGCCCGGTTCGCGGTACTTAAGGTCCACAGTGCGGGGTATTTCAATGATGTCTCCTTTCCTCGGTTCCAGTCTCTGCTGCAGGAAGGTAGGCAGATGAACCCTCCCGACGAAACAGATCCCCTGTGAGTCTTTTCTCGTTGCTGTGGCAAGCCCCAACCTGTCAGCTATTTCACGTACCTCCGGCTTTGTCAGTCCACCGACCGGAAAAAGTGCTTTGGAGAGCTGCTTCTGTGAAAGCTGACAGAGGAAATAACTCTGGTCCTTGTTAAGGTCCTTTCCGGCCAGGAGCCTGCAGATGATACCATTGCCGGAACTTATTTCTTCCCTGCGGCAATAATGTCCTGTCGCAATTAATCCAGCCCCGAGTTTTTCAGCTTCGGTGGCAAAGGAGTCAAACTTTATCTCCCTGTTGCACAGTACGTCGGGGTTCGGTGTGCGCCCCCTGCCGTATTCGGTAAACATGTAATCAACTACCCTCTGATGGTACTCCCTGCTCAGATCGACCATGTGAAAGGGTATCGACAGGTTTTTTGCGACCATTTCCGCAAACATCAGATCATCCTGCCAGTGACAATCACTTTGCAGCAGTCCGGTGGTATCGTGCCAGTTCCTCATGAAGAGGCCGGTTACATCGTAACCTTCCTCCTTAAGTACCCATGCTGCCACGCTTGAGTCCACCCCGCCTGATAACCCTATGACTACCTTCTCTTTCACGCTGCAAAGATAGCAAAAGAAGTCATCGGGAGCAGCATCATGGAGTGGCCCGTTATACTTTTCAACATCGGTGATTTTCGTTGACTCATAAAAAGGATTGAGACATTATTTGGGTAACTTTAGGCCATAATGGGAGAGGGCACATTAACAATCTACAGCTCATCGGCAGGGTCGGGTAAAACATTTCAGCTGACTGTTGCTTACCTTACGCGCCTGTTTTCTTATCCACAAAGCTACAGGAGGATGCTGGCTGTAACCTTTACAAACAGGGCAACTGCTGAAATGAAGGAGCGAATTCTTGGTCAGCTGAGCAGGCTGGCGAAGGGGGATCCCTCCGATTACCTTGCTGACCTTGTCAGCAGCACCGGAAAACCTGAAGAGAAGATCAGGTCAGATGCCCGTTACATCCTGCAGTCTCTTCTCAGTGATTATTCGAGGTTCCAGGTAAATACCATCGACAGTTTCTTTCAGAAGATACTCAGGGCTTTTGCCAGGGAGAGGGGGCTTCATTCCGGATTCGCCGTGGAGCTCGATCACAACACGGTTCTGGCGGAGGCAGTTGATATTACCATTGCATCTGCTTCGGAGGATGAGACTCTGAGAAGATGGCTCATCAGTTATGTCAGTTCCAATCTCGGTGAGGAAAAAAGCTGGAATCTTAAAAATGAGATCACCAGCCTCGCCGGGGAGCTCTTCAGGGAGAGTTACAAAACCCTTTCAGCCGATGAAAGGAAGGCCATTTCCGATAAACAGTTGCTTTCAGATTTCATTGGATCGATGAGATCGATAATAGCAGAGTTTGAGAATACTCTTAAAGCCTTTGGTTCTGAAAGTCAGAAACTTTTCCTCGATTTCGCCCTTTCCGACGATATGTTTTACTATAAGGGAAATGGAGTTCCTTCATTTATCCGGAGCCTGGCATCGGGAGAAGTGAAAGATCCGAATTCCCGGGCACGCGAGATCATGAACGATCCCCCGAGATGGTGCACGGGTCCGGTACCGGAGGAGCTTCAATCGGCTCTTGGTGCCGGACTTGAAGCTACTTTGGTGACGGCAATCACCTATTTCGACGATAACATAACATGGTACAGGAGCGCAAGAACCGTATTTGCAAATGTATACTCGCTGGGGATACTGTCAGATGTTCTGGGCAATATACGGAGAATGAATGCCGAGGAGAACAGGTTTCTTCTGGCCGATACGGGTGAATTCATTCACAGGATAACAGCCGGCGACCAGGCTCCCTTTATTTACGAAAAGACTGGCAGCAGGCTGGAGAATTTCATGATTGATGAGTTTCAGGACACATCAGTGATCCAGTGGGATAACTTTCTGCCGCTGATTGAAAACAGCATGGCGGAAGGTCACGACAATCTTGTAGTTGGCGATGTGAAGCAGTCCATATACCGGTGGAGAAACAGCAACTGGAGAATCCTTGGCTACGACCTGAAAAGGAAAGCTGACCAGAAGAGGTATCTACTCCGTACTCTTGATACCAACTGGAGAAGCCTCTCAAATATAATCAGGTTCAATAACCTGCTCTTTACAAGGATTCCGGAAGCAATAGACCGGGAATTTGACAGCAGCAGGGTGCCGGTAAGCTTCAGGGAGCTCTATTCGGAAGCTGTTCAGAAAGACCCCACGAAAGAGACAGGAGGCTTTATCAGGCTTGAACTGGTCGACGACAATGAAACGAAGTGGAAGGATGCTGTTCTGGAGAAACTCCCGTCGGTGATAGAAGGTTTACAGGATAAAGGTTTCAAAGCATCTGATTTCGGGATAATTGTAAGGGATAACAACGAGGGAGCACAGGTGATCAGGAGGTTGATTGAACACAGTAACTCAGTCGGTTCATCCTCCGATTCCGGGTATAACTTCAATGTCATTTCCAATGATTCCCTGCTTATCGGCAGATCATATGCCGTAACATTCCTTCTGTCGGTCCTTGCAGTGCTGAACGATCCTCACGACATGATAAGCAGGGCTGTAATGCTGAGATACTACCTCCTTGCCACCGAACGCAATGGTGCAGATACCGTTCCCCTTATAAGCGATGAATTGGATAATATTTCAGAGAGATTTTACCCGGGGGGGTATAAGTCCTTTATGCAGGAAGTCAGACAGTTTCCGCTTTTTGAAATGTGTGAGCGTATTATAAGCTTCTTCGGTATTAATAAATTATCATCCAATAGCGTGTATCTCAATGCCTTTCAGGATCTTGTCCTTGCCTTTGGATCCGGCAGGTCCCAGGGATTGCAGGCATTTCTCGACTGGTGGGACTCAACCGGCAGCAAAAAATCGGTGATTCTGCCGGAGTACCAGGATGCGATGAGGGTATTGACAATACACAAAGCCAAGGGATTGGAATACAAGGTTGTAATACTCCCTTTCATCTCATGGAACCTCGATCACAAGAACAATAAGCAACCTGTTCTGTGGGTAAGACCGGCATTGTCTCCCTTTAATGCTACGGGCATTGTGCCTGTCAGGTACAGGAAAGAACTGGAAAACACCATTTTTGCCGATGATTACATCGATGAAAAGTATTCTGCCTACATCGATAACATTAACCTGCTTTATGTTGCCCTTACAAGGGCCAGGAACGTAATTCACGGCTTTATCCCTGCCTCACCAAAAGCAAATGAAGGTATAGCTAAAGTGTTAACCGAGGCTGTACGATCTGATCCTGAGCTCAACGGGTTTTTCGACGGAGAGAATAAAACCTTTGAGTTCGGAGAGGCAGCCGGCAGCGACACACAACCTCCACCCAAAAGAGGTATTGAAGCACCGGAGTATCATGTGAGTTTCAATCTGAGATCATTGAAAATCCGACTGCAGGGCGGGAATTATTTTAAGACAGGAGCAGATACGATACGGGAAAGGATAAATTATGGCAGGCTGATGCACGAGCTTTTTCAGGAAATAATCACTGCAGAGGATGTGAGAGGAGCCTTAAGAAAGAAAATAGTTGAAGGTATCCTTTCTGAGAAAGATGCAGTTAACCTTGAAGAGCGGATCAATACCCTGATAAGCTCTCCACCTGCAGCTGAATGGTTCGGACGGGAGAATAATGTCCTGACAGAGCAGCCGATACTTCTTCCTTCAGGGGTAACACGCCGGCCCGACAGGATAATCTTCAGGAACGGGAAGGCAACTATTGTGGATTTTAAGTTTGGCGCTGAAGATCAGCGTCATGCAGAGCAGGTAAGTTATTACCGCAGACTGATGAGTGAGATGGGATACCGGGATATTGAGGCATATTTATGGTATGTCGATAACAACAAGATGATAAGCGTATAATGATTTCTGCCGCCCATAATGATATTATCCGCCCATGGGGTGACAGGAGGCGCTTCAATTCCTATTCAGGTTACTTTTTGAGGAAATATGGCCTGAGGCTTCAGAAAGTATCGGTCGATGCTGGGTTCACATGTCCCAACCGCGACGGAACAAAGGGATACGGGGGGTGCATTTTCTGTAATAACGATGCTTTTAATCCTTCATACTGCGGCCACGGGAAATCAATCACGCAACAACTGGAGGAAGGAATAAGATTCCATCAGAAGCGTTACAGAAGGACAGATTCATACCTTGCTTATTTTCAGGCATACTCGAACACCTATGCCGGCATTGCAACTCTGAGGAGACTCTATGATGAGGCGCTGGCTTACCCTGGAATTAAGGGACTGGTGATTGGTACCCGGCCTGATTGTGTTAATAATGAGATACTTGATTGCCTGAAGGAAATATCGGAGAAGCATTACCTCTCGCTGGAGTTCGGAATAGAATCGTGCTATAACAAAACACTAATGAGAATAAACCGGGGCCATACATTTGAAGAAGCAGTGGAAGCACTCAGAATGACTCACCAAAAGGGTATTAATACCGGTGCACATTTCATTTTCGGATTGCCAGGCGAATCAAGGGAAGAGATGCTCGCAGAGGCTGATATAATATCAATGCTCCCCCTCACGACGGTTAAGTTCCATCAGCTTCAGATAATCCGTGGCACACAGGCAGAAAAGGAGTTCAATATGAATCCTGATGAGTTCAGTCTCTTTACATGGGAGGAATACCTGAATTTTATAGTACCGTTTATTGAACGACTCAATCCGTCAATAATCATCGAACGCTTTACAGGTGAGGCTCCGCCACGTTTCCTGACAGGAGAGGGCTGGGGAATGAAGAGGACGGATACAATTGTTGCGCTAATCGAGAAAAGGCTGCAGGAGCTTGATACCTGGCAGGGCAGACTTTTTGGTTCCGGGAGGGAGAATGCAAAACTTCAAAAGCTTTGAGATGAGTTACTTCCTTCAGCATATAGCACGCCACCTCAACGGGGAATTCGGAAACACCCTGAATCGTCACTGCATTGTATTTCCCAGCCGGCGCGCGGGACTTTACTTCCTCAAGTACCTGGGGAGCGAGATCACAAAACCAGTCTGGTCCCCTTCTGTCATCACAATAAATGAACTCTTCAGGAGCCTTTCTCCACTGCATGTTGCAGGAAACGAGATACTTCTTCTTGAGCTTTATAAAGTTTACAGGAAGATAAAAAAGTCACCCGAATCGTTTGACGATTTCTTTTTCTGGGGTGATATGCTGATAAACGATTTTGATGATATTGACAAATACATGGTTGATGCGTCACAACTTTTCAGCAATGTCCAGGATCTGAAGGAAATTGATCAGCAATTCGGCCAGATGGAACCTGAACAGGTTGAAGTTATGAAGCAATTCTGGATAAATTTTGATCCTGACAGGACTACTGCGGAGAAATCAGAATTCCTGAGCATCTGGGGAGTGCTGAGCGAATTATACGGCACCTTCAGGGAAAATCTTCGCAGGAAGAACATTGGATATGAGGGAATGATCTTTCGTGATGTGGCTGAAGAAGTTAATGAAAGATTTTCAGATACAAAATGGGACCTGTTTCATTTTGTCGGATTCAACGCCCTGAACAACTGTGAGATGCAGGTTATGAAGTGGCTCAGAAAGGAAGGCAGGGCAAGATTTTACTGGGATTACGACACCCTGTACATGAAGGGCGGAATATTTACATCGGCAGGCCTCTTCATCAATCGTAACATCACCGCTCTGGGAAACGATATGCCTGAAGGGTGGAATTACGAAACGCTGCTTTCTTCAGGAAACGGTACGGCAGTCCGAAAGGTAATTGAAACATCATCGGATGTGGCACAGGCCAAGCTTATCCCGGGACTTTTAAGGGCTATCACCGGGCTCACAAATGATAATGCACACCATACCGCGGTCATATTGCCCGATGAAAACCTTCTGATACCTGTTCTTACAAGTCTTCCTGAAGAGACGGGTGATATTAATATTACGATGGGTTATCCGCTCAGGCAGACCCAGATTTACTCGCTTGTGAAGGCTCTTCTCCGCCTTCAGAAGAGCTCACGGACAGAAAACGGAAAAGCCTTCTTTCACCACTCGGATGTGCTTGCAGTTCTCCGGCATGTGATGACGGCCGAACTCACTTCCGGCAATGAACGGGAAATCATGGCAGGGATCATCAGTTCAAACCTTATCTGGATACCGGAGGATTATTTTACCCGGTACAACAGGGTCATGAGGATTTTCACGAGAGCTGAAACACCCGGCCTGCTGTCTGACTACCTTAAGGGAATTCTGGCTGATCTGTCGTGTGCGGGAGAAGATAAGGCTGACGACAGTGGTGACGGCGATATGAGAAGGAGCGTTACCGGCGAATTCATTTACAGGATAGTGCTTTCCCTTAACAGGCTTGATTCAGTTATAGCGGATGAAGAAATTGAATTCACTATTTCCACCTATTCTGCAATTCTTGATACGTTGCTGAAGAACCAGTCGGTACCCTTTTCCGGTGAGCCTCTCAGCGGTATTCAGATAATGGGCCTGCTCGAAGCAAGGGCCCTGGATTTCAGGAACCTTATCATACTCTCTGTAAATGAAGGGATCCTGCCCGGCTCATCAGCCGGGTCCTCGTTTATTCCCTTTTCGCTGAGGCTCTCCTTTGGTCTTCCCGATCCTGACCACCACAATGCCATATATGCATATCATTTCTTCCGTCTTCTGGAGAGATCTGAGAATGTTACATTTATCTATAACTCCAATTCGGAGGGACTGAGAAACGGTGAGATGAGCAGGTACCTTCTGCAGTTGAAGTATGAACCGGCTCTCTGCCCTGAATTCTTGACCCAGGGCATGCTGATCAGGTCCAGAAGTTCGATAAATGAGGTACTTCCACGGTCTGAGGAGCACGCTTCACTCCTCAGAAGCCTTTACTGTGAGCCGGGAGGTGCAGCCCTTCTGTCTGCCACTGCAATAAACACATGGCTGAGCTGCAGGATGAAGTTCTATTACAGGTATGTAAACCGCCTGAAGGAACCAGACACCATATCCGAAGAGATTGACGCCGCCGTACTCGGGACTCTGCTGCATGAAATAATGAAGAACCTTTATGAGGACTTCAGGGGGAGGATGGTGGACAGGAAGGTTCTGGAGGATCTGACAGGGAACAGGAACCACCTCGGGACTCTTGTCACGGAAGCTATTGAAAAGATGTTCAGGAGCGGTGTAGCGAACTTCACATCAGGAAATGAGATTATTGCAGCTGATATCCTCACGCATTACCTGACAGGTATTCTGAAAAGGGACCTTGGGCACACACCTTTCACGGTTATTGCCCTTGAGGAGTTTTACAGCTTCCCGGCAGCTATCCAGGCAGGGGGTGAGGAGAGAATAGTGACAACAGGCGGTAAGATAGACAGGATTGACCTCAGGGAAGGGATGGTAAGGGTAGTTGATTACAAGACAGGAGCGGCATCTGAGTCGTTAAGCTCAATCGATGCCCTGTTTGAGGATGACAGGAAAAAGGATCATGATGCGTGGCTGCAGACGCTGCTTTATTGTGAGGCATTTCTTTCGGCTAACCCGAAAGCTTCAGTAATGCCTTCCGTTTGCAGGGTAAACAAGTCCGCGGGGGTTCCGGGCTCTGACAGACTTAAGCTCAGGCCTGACAGAAAAACTGAGATAATTGTTGATAATTACTATCAGGTAAGGGATCTGTTCCTGAAAGGACTTCGTGAGACCCTTTGCAGGATTTTCAGTCATGACGAACCTTTTGTAATGACTTCCACCTATGGTAAATGCGGTTATTGCCCCTATGCTAAGCTTTGCCAGCGATGATCACCCGTTCTCAAGTCCGCGCTGGAGTGCAACCATCTTTATGGCGGTAAGAGCTGCTTCAGTTCCCTTGTTCCCGTGCCTGCCGCCAGCCCGGTCGAGAGCCTGCTGGTGTGTTTGAGTCGTTAGTACGCCGAAGATGAAGGGAATAGTGTAGTCGATATTCAGCTGCATGATCCCCTGCGTGACTCCCTGGCAGATATATGTAAAATGCGGGGTTTCACCCTGAATGACGCAACCGATGCAGATTATGGCGTCACATTCTGAGTTTTCAGCCAGAAGCTGAGCTCCCAGCGGTATTTCAAAACTGCCGGGAACATGACTGACGATAATGTTATTGTAATCGGCTCCATGTCTCTTCAGGGTGGATAGAGCCTCTTCGAGCAGGGCCCATGTGACATCCCGGTTCCAGTCCGATACCACAATACCAAAGCTCATGTCACCTGCATCGGGTATGGAATCGGGATCGTATGCCGATAAGTTCGAGGTGCCCATCAGTTAACAAGCAGTTTTGCCCGTGCAATATATTTGTCGATTGAAGACCCTTCGCTGCTCTCCGGAAAGTCGCTTTTTATCCTTTCATACAATTTAAGGGCTTCGGCAAAATTGCCGTTCAGTTCATGGATCTCACCTGCCTTCATCAGAAACAGGGGGGTATTGAAGTCATTGGAGGCATACTCCGCCGCTTCAATGTATTTTTTGATTCCCAGTTCCGGATCGCCCATCTCAACATAGGCATCGCCGATGGCGCCTATCGCCAGGGATCCTATCACCTTATCCTTTTTTGAATACTTATTAAGATAACTTATAGCCTCTTCATACTCTCCAAGGCGAAGTAAACAGATACCGGCGCCATAACGTGCCAGGTTACCTGCATGGGTGAACTTGTAATCGTCTGCTATATCGATGAACCCCAGATAATTGCCATCGCCGTAAAGTGCAAGCCTGATCGAATCTGCTTCGAGATATCGTTCAGCCTGGTACATCTGCGATTGTGCCTCATCATTTCTGCTGCCTAGATACATCCTTGACAGCCAGAATATTGCCACAAGTCCCACCACAATCGCCAGTCCAATTAATAATTTCCTGTAATTCTCTTCAAGATACTGTTCTGTCTTTGTCAGTGTCTGCTCAACATTCTTGATGGTCTGGGGATTTTCGACCTTTTTCTTTTTTGCCATAGTGAAATTTTACTTTGTGCCCTCAAAAATAACTTCGCAAAAGTAATCTATTTCAGATAATTTTAAAACAAATCTCATATTAGTATCTTTGTCTGATGGTTATCTGTTGATTATGTATCTTAAAAAGCTGTCGCTTAACAACTTCAGGAACTACGACCAGGCAGACCTGGAGTTTTGTCCGGGAATAAACTGCTTTGTAGGCAACAACGGTGTCGGCAAAACAAACATTCTTGATGCTGTTCATTACTTATCGCTTTCCAAGAGTTTCTTCAACAATCTTGATCTTGTTAACATCAGGCACAATGAGGATTACTTCCTTATCCAGGGCCTTTTTGAGAGGAATGGGGAGGAAGACAATATTCTCTGCTCTTTCAGTAAGCAGAAGCATAAGGTTTTGAAAAGGAACGGAAAGGAATATTCAAGACTTTCGGAACATGTGGGACGATATCCGGTTGTGATGATCTCTCCCGCCGACAGCGCCCTGATCACCGAAGGCAGTGAGGAAAGGCGTAAATTCATGAATAAGATCGTCAGCCAGTATAATCCCGGATACCTCGATTCCGTACTTAAGTACAACAAGGTTCTTCAGCAGAGAAACAGACTTCTGAAAGATTTTGGCTACTCGGGACGTTTTGATAATGAGATGCTTTCAGCATGGGATGCACAGCTGATAATGCACGGCAACATGATCCACGGGGAACGGGATTTTCTTATTAACGAAATGATCCCGGTATTTCAGGAATACTATTCCTTTGTATCAAATAATGCTGAGCCGGTCAGACTCTCATATCAGTCACATCTGAGCGGTGGCGAATTCGGCACACTTCTCAGCGAATCGCTTAACCGCGACAGGTTCATGGAGTATACCACGGTTGGGATTCATAAGGATGACCTGCTGCTCGAGATGAATGGCTACCCCGTGAGACTTCTCGGGTCGCAGGGCCAGCAGAAATCATACCTTGTTGCCCTTAAACTCGCAAAATTTGATTACATAAAGAGAAAAGCAGGGTTCTCACCGATACTCCTGCTCGACGATATTTTCGACAAGTTTGATGCAGTAAGGGTTGAGCAGATAATCCGCCTGGTGGGCAACCACAGGTTCGGCCAGATCTTCATCACTGATACCCATCAGGGCAGGTTACAGGAGATTCTCGGTACCCTGGATACGGAATTCAGGCTCTTCAGGATAAGCAGCAGCGGTGTCGGCGAGATAATAGGTAATGGTAAGGGAGAGAGATGAGAAGATCCAGGACTATCACGATTGCCGAGGCGATGAAGGAATACCTGAAAGAGATGAACCTCGAGGGAAAACTCAGGGAAGTCAACCTGATTGAAGCCTGGGAGGAGATGGTCGGTAAAGCAATTGCCTCACGCACCAGTAAAATATGGATAAGGGACGGGGTCCTTTATGTTCACCTTAATTCATCAGTTGTAAGAAACGAACTTCTGATGCTCAGGGAAGCCCTGAGGATCAGACTGAACGAAAGGGCCGGCGCAGAAGTGATCAGGGAGATAGTTCTGAAATGAAACTGCATCCAGCGGATCATTCGATACGGTAATCGCTGCCTGTGATGAATATCTTCTTCCTGATGCTCTTTAATGAATTGAAAGTAAACGTTTTATTGTTGTATTTCAGGATTGCGGTCTGATGATCCAGTTCAATAACAACGGAAGCCATTTCATCATTCCTTAAAATATAATTGGCAAGCAGGATTGCTTTCTCAGCCCCGTCGCCACGTCTGAAATTCCACACCTCATCGGGCTGCGCGAGCCTGTTCCGGTCATAAATAGATTGATCAGTCAATCCCAGGAGAATCTGGTAAATATCTTCAACTGGGTGATCTCCCAGTTCATCGTGACAAACCGGATTTCTCTCGACCGCTGCCTTAATAAAAGGGAGCCAGTCGATCAGGTCCATATGCCTGTAGACGTACAGAGTCAGCCTGGCCATTTCTGAGGTTCCGCTCATTTGCAGGATGTTATCACTGATTTGTTCCCGGGTGTCATCAACCGATATTGCCGGTACAGGATAATCTGAATAATCCTTGTCAGGATCGGGGAGGACCGGCGTGACTGAAATAAACCTGGAGATGTCTTCAAACATCTCGTCAACCAGTTGTTCCGGTACACCTCCTTGAATGCCTGCCACCTCTTTTCTGTAGAAATCGAGGCTTCTGCACTTTTTCTCAGTAAGAATCTTCTCAAAATCATTAAGGATAATCCTATCCTCAAGGGGGCTGAGCTGAAAATCATCCTCATGGATCTCCCTGAGAAGAAGCATTCTCTTTTCGGAAGTAACACTGTACCGGCTTGTATGCTCATACTCGAACATCTTCTCAAGCGGTATGTATTTGTTTATTCCCGAACAGTCGCGGCAGTAATACTGGAAAAGGCTTTTATATTTAGGCTTGAACCGAAGGAAATTGACAAAGATTATATCTGTGAGGGGTGTGTTAAGGAATTCGTTGAGTTTCCCGGTAAATAGCCGGTACATTTCCCTGTCGATGGTGGCCTGCCTGTAAACCAGGTGTATATAACCCGAAATATGCGAAACAATAGTGACCCGTTCATTCTCAAGAGCTCTTCTGGCCCTTGCTGACATTGAGGACCCGTTGAACCACATATTTTTTGTTACTATCCTTCTGTTGTTTGTAATCAGTCCCTCTTTTTCGGTAATGAAGTTTTGCGAATGAAGGGGAGTTGCCACGAGGAAGATCTTTTCAAGGGGGATTCTGCCAACAACAAACATTGCAGCTGCGTAAAGAGCTGAAAGTGAGACACACTCGCCTGCTCCGGTCGAGAAATTGTCCTTGTGCCGGAAAGCTCCCATGGCTTCAATGGTCTCGGTCTTCCAGTAGGGGATAGTTTCGGAATTATATTTGTCAAGCCCGAAATGCCTTCTTATGTCAATATCGAAGTAGTACTTGTCTCCCTCATATCCAAAGAGGGCGTTAGATTGCTTAAGAAGGTCTGTATCGAAAAATCCTGAGAACCTTCCAAGTTCCTTCTCCTTCGATGTCAGGCCCCATGTAGAAAGATCGAGGTTAAAAATATAATTCTGGATTATGAATTGCTTTATCCTGTTGGATTTGTACGTAAAATTCCTGTTTTCTATATCCTTGAACCATGGATCGTTGCGCCATTCCCATATGACCGGCGATATGATATTAGCAAGGATAAGGGGATAAAAGAGTTCAGGGAAGATAAAGATCTCCATGTCGGAGAGAGTGAAGGCAGATGAATATTTCTCCAGTGTCTTTTTATCTGAAAAATCTGGTATGGGCATAATATTGGGAACAGGTTTTGCTAAAATTTTTGCAAAACTAATAACACAAATTGATTTGAAAAGTTTTTAAGAGGAAAACCTTTCTGTTCCGGAAAAAAAGAAATCAGCCTCCCTGTTGGCATTCTCAATGGAATCTGAACCGTGAACGGCATTCATCTGCACCGAAACGGCGAATGTTTTCCTGATGGTACCCGGTTCAGCCTTGCCGGGGTCTGTGGCACCTATAAGCTTGCGGAAGGTTTCCACCGCATTGTCGTGTTTAAGTATCATTACGATGACCGGACCCGAGGTCATGAACTCAATCAGCCCTTCATAGAACGGTTTGCCCTTATGAACGGCATAAAATTCTTCAGCCAGCTCCCTCGATAACTTCACCATTTTCATGGCTATCACCTGAAAACCACCTTCATTTATCATTGCCAGGATCGGTCCGGCCTTACCGGTTCTTATCGCATTAGGCTTGATTATCGATAATGTAATATCATCAGACATAAACAGATAGTATTGGTACTTTTTAATCTGACCGGCCAAAAGGAATATTTTCTATCTTTGCCCCCTCTGACAAACAGCAGAAATTGTGTTAGATCTATCCAAATATACGAAACAATTATCAAAACTTTTCTCCTCTTCGGGGAATATATTGCTGATTTGTCATATAAATCCCGATGGAGATGCAATTGGTTCATTATTAGCACTATATCATTACCTTGAAGCAAGGGGGATAAAGGCATCCATGATCTCTCCGAATCATCTCCAGGAGTTTCTTAAGTGGATGGATGGTGCAGACAGGATAAACATATATATCAGGGACAGGAAGGGGTGCAAGAAGCTTATTGCAGAAGCAGGGCTGATAGTTATGGTTGATTTCAATCAGCCAAACAGGCTTGGCGAGGCAGAAAAAGCAGTAACCAGCTCATCAGCCTATAAGATTCTGATTGACCACCATCTCGATCCGCAGGATTTTACGGATCTGGCTATAACCGATCCTGGCAGATGTTCAACAGCCGAGCTGGTAAACGATCTGATTTCTCTGCTGAACGGCGGACAGTTTCTTTCATCGGGATATGCAGAGGCTGTCTATACCGGGATAATAACCGACACCGGAAATTTTGGTCACGGAGCCTTTTCCGGTGATACCTTCAGAACCTGTGCCGCTCTCCTTGACTATGG